>JBILLI010000163.1:0-12355 GCA_044376155.1 Polyangiales bacterium | reverse complement strand
GCTGCGACGAGTCGCCCTCGGACCAGTAGAAGAACTGGTCGGCGCCCACGTGCGCGACCTCGCCGCGAGAGGCGAACCAACGCTCCAGCATCGGCCGCAACACCTCCGCGATGAGCCGTTGCAGCTCATGCTCCCCCATGTTGTCCGTCTCCGGGTACCGCGCGGGAACGTGTCGTCGCGCCGACTGCATGGGCGTGTCGTAGCACCCGCGCACCGCGGGCGTCGAGGTCCGGCCGGTGGCCCTCCGCGGCGGGCGTGACGGAGCCCCCGCCCCCCGCGGGTGAGATCCTCGCGCCCCGTCCCGACGACGCTCCCCGCGACGCGGGAGGCTGCGTTCTGCGCGCGCCACGCGGGCGCGCCCGACGTGTGATCAGCGCACGTTCATCAGGTCGGTGCGGGGCGTGCGCGAGAACACCGGCGGGCGGCCGATGGGCGCGTCGACAGTGATCTCCCGCGGCCCCTCGAACACACGCGTCGGGTCCCAGACGTCATGCCAGCGCCCTGCGGGGAGGATCACCCGTCGCGAGGTCGCCCCCATCTCCACCACGGGCGCCACGAGCAACTCGTCGCCGAGCATGAACGCGTCGAGCACCGTGAGCATTCGCGGATCGTCCGGGAACGCGAGGGCCATGGAGCGCACGATGGGCATGCCCGTCTGTCGGTGCTGCTCGCCGAGCGCGAGGAGCGTCGGAGCGAGCGCGCGGTGCACGCGGGCGAAGCGGGCGAAGTGCGCGGTGGTCTCGGCGTCGCGGTCCCACGACCAGTTCTCCGCGCGGCGCAGGCCCTCATGCGTGCGAAAGATCGGGGTGAACGCGCCGAGCTCCACCCAGCGCTGGTAGAGCTCCTTCGTGCTCGGCCCGCCCGAGAAGCCCGCGATGTCGTGGGTGACCCAACCAATGCCCGCGAGGCCCAGGGACGTGATCGCGGGGATCACGGTCTGCAGCCCGTCGTGCTCGTTCCAGTTGCACTCCTGGTCGCCCGCCCACACCACCTGCGCGACGCCCGCGGTGCCCAACCAACCGCTGCGCGCCAGGAGGATCCAGTCGCCGTCGGGGTGCGCCCGCTCGAGCACCTCCCGGGCCGCGCGCTGCCACGCGGTGGGATAGGCGTTGTGAAAGCGCGCCGCGTCGCCCGTGTGGATGCGCGCGTCGGCCGGGAGCCACTCGCCGAAGTCCTGCATCCAGCCCGAGATCCCGAGGCGCGTGGCCTCGGTGGCGTAGCCCTGAAACCACTGCACCGCGGCGGGGTTCGAGAGGTCCACGACGCCCCCCGAGAGCACGGAGATCACGAAGGTGTACGGCTCCCCGGCGGCGTTGCGGGCGATGAACCCGCGCTCCACCGCGGGGGCGTAGAGGTCCTGCTCGGGCACGAGAAAGGGGTTGAAGTACCCGAGGAACCGCACCCCCTGCGTGCCCAGCTCACGAATGAGCCCTTGCAAGTCGGGGTAGAGCGCCGGGTCCACCGACCAGCGGTAGCGCACGCCGACGTTGCCCATGCCGAACTTCCTGCGCCCCAGCCAGTCCTGCGCCCAGATGGCGCCCACGGGCACGTCGGCCGCGCGGGCGCGCGTCACGGCCGCGCGGATCTCCTCGGGCCCTCCCTGCTCCCCGAGCCACACGCCCTCCACCGCCCACCGCGGCACGCCCGCGCTCCTCCCCTGTCGCAGGGTCCACGCGCGCACCACGTCGGGCACGGTGGGGCCGGTGTAGAGCCGCAGGGTGAGGGGCTCGGTCTGCGCGACGTCGAGGGTGTACTCCGCGGGGTTCGCCGCGCAGAGGTCGGCCACCACCCGCGCGTCGGTGTCGACCGCCACGCCGAAGCCGCGCGGGTCGAGGAAGAAGGGAACCGGGAAGTACGTCGTGTCGTGGTTGCCCGAGAACGCGTTGGGGCGCTCGGGGTCGCGGCCGATGCCCTGCTCGCTCACCCACAGGGGCACGACGCGGCCGCGGTGGTCGACGGCGTTGTACTGCTCGCCAAAGCCCAGGAAGTGCGAGGCGGCCTCGCAGCGAAAGCGCGCGGTCACGCCCTGAAAGGGACGGTCCGCGGTGACGGCCGCGGTGAGGGTGACCTCGTCGCGGGAGCTTCGCGCGAAGCGCACCCGGGTGCTGACCCCGTCGCCCTGGGTGGTGAGCACGATGGCGTCGCCGTCACGCGTGAGCGCGGCCCCGCGGTCGGGTCGGCGCGCGGTCTCGTCGCTGCGACGAAAGGTCCAGATCCCGAAGACCGACCGCACCGACTGGGTGTACGCATCGGCCGAGAGCGGCGCGGCGGGGGTCGAGAGCAGCGTGCGTCCGCCGACGACCACCGCGAAGGACCCGTCGGACGACGCGCGCACCGTGAGGTCGCCCGCGGTGAGTTCGGTCGGCGAGGCGCTCGGGGGCGTCGGGGCCTGTGAGCATCCGAGGAGCACGAGGGTCGCGAGGAGGGGGCGTCGCATGGGGCCATTGTGCCCGATGCCATCGCGGGAGGTCACCCGCCGGGCATTGCGCCCGACGCCACGCGCAAGAGATTCTTGCGGATCACGAAAGGGTCCCATGGCGGGAACGTTGGAGGAGATCGAGGCCTTCGTCGCGGTGGTCACCCACGGGAGCTTCTCCGCCGCCGCGGGCGCGCTCGGGGTGTCGGCGCCCGTGATCACCCGCCGGGTGCAGGCCCTGGAGGCGCGCCTCGCGACGCAGCTCCTCCGTCGGACCACCCGTCGCGTCGCGCTCACCGACGCGGGCCGTGCGTTCCACGAGCGGGTGGGGGGGATTCCCGCGCGGGTGGCCGAGGCCGAGGAGGTGGCGCGGGAGGCGAGCGCGCGCTCCGAGGGGCAGCTCCGGGTGATCATGCCGACCTTCTTCGCGAGCTCGGGCTTTCACCACGCGCTCATCCCGCGCTTTCTCGCGCAGCACCCCGCGGTGCACCTCACCCTGCTCATCGTGCCCGAGCCCCTGGACCACCTGCGCGAAGACTTCGACCTCCTCGTGGCCGCGCGGGGACCGGGTCAGCGCCTGCCCGACACCTCGCTGGTGCGCCGACGTCTGCTCCGCTTTCGCGAGGCGCTCTTCGCGGCGCCGTCGTACCTCGCGCGGCACGGCGAGCCGCGGCACCCCGACGACCTCGCGTCGCACAATTGCCTCTCGTACCCCGAGCGCGCGTGGCGCTTCGCCGACCCCGAGAGCCGCGCGCCGCTCACGGTGAACGTGCGCGGCACCCTCACGTCGAACAGCAACGCGATGCTCTACGCGGGGGTGATGAACGGCGTGGGCCTCGCGTACATGGCCCCGTACTTCTTCGGCGACGAGGAGTCCGACGGGCGGGTGCGCCGGGTGATGGAGCGGTACACCCGCCACGCCGCGCGGGAGATCCACCTGTTCCACCCCGCGCAGCGCTACCGCCCGCGGCGCGCGCGAGACTTCGCCGAGGCCCTGGTGGCGCAGTTCGGCGGGAGCGCGCGGTGACTCTTGCCGTGTGCGCAAGAGTTTGTTGTGCGCCCGGCGGTGGCGGGCTCCGCGCGGGGATGGCAGGAGTGGGCGTCACGATGACAGCGCTGCGCCTTGTGTGTGTGCTCGGTCTCCTCGGCTGCGCCTCCACGCCTCCCTCCTCGACGGTCGCCGACGCCGCGGCGGACGCCCCGGTGGGCCGCGACGGGGCCGTCGACGCCGCGGCGGACGTGCCGTCGACGCCCGATGTCCCCACCACGCCCGACGAGGAGCGGGTGTTTCGCGCGCTGCTCGGGCGCTTCGACTCGCGCGCGCAGGCGCTGCGCGACCCGCGGTACCTCGCGATTCAGCTGCTGACCTGTGAGATCGCGGTGCCCGACCTCGGTCCGCGGGTGATGTACGTCGAGCAGGCGCGCACCGACGCGCTGAACGCGCCCTACCGCCAGCGGCTCTACGTGGTGGAGCCCGAGGAGGGCGGGGTGCGCTCGCGGGTGTTCGAGTTCAACACGCCCGCGATGGTGGTGGGGCTGTGCGCCGACCCGTCGCGCGCCGACGTGCGCCCCGAGGACGTCGTCGAGCGCGATGGCTGCGCGGTGCACCTGCGCGCCGACGGGACGCGCTTCACGGGGGGCACGCGGGGGGAGGGCTGCGAGAGCACGCTCATGGGCGCGCGCTACGCGACCAGCGAGGTCGAACTCCGCGACGACGGGCTCGACTCGTGGGACCGCGGGTTCAACGCCCAGGGGACGCAGGTGTGGGGCGCCACCGCGGGGGCCTACCGCTTTCTGCGTCGCAGCGACGCGCCCTGAGAGACGCGCGACGCCGCGCGATGGTGGCGAAGGGTCGCAGCGATGTCGAGGCGCGCGCGGCGCGAGCCGGGGAGCATCGTCGCCTGCCGCCGCGCGGGCGGAGCTACCAGGTCACAATGAATCCCGTGCCCGTCGGCGCGATGTTGAACGCGCGGGACGCGCTGCGGCGCAAGGACCTGCGCGGCATGAGCCAGAGGTTGAGCTCGCCCACGACGACGCTCGACGCGAGGCTGAAGGCCGCCGTCGCGGGGCGGTCGAAGCCGAGCCAGAGGATCGCCCCGGCGGTGAGCCCCACGACCACGCACGCGACGTGGTTGTACCAGGCAAACGCACTGCGCTCGGCCTCGGCCGCGCGGGTGAGCGCCGTGGACCAGTCCCCCGTGCGCCGCGCCTCGTCGCGGAGGGTGGCGAGGCGGTGGAGGGGGGTGATGATCAGCGATCCGACGCCGAGGGCCGCGGTGGTGGCGGAGACCACGGCATCGACGCGCGCGCCCTCGTCGCGGGCGCTGAGGGCGAGGCCAGACTGGGTGATCAGGGCCGCGGTGTAGACCCCCATGAAGCCCGACCACCAGAGCTGCATGTGGTGGGCGTCGGCCTCGACGAGCTCCCGTGGCGATGGGTCGGCCGCGGCGACGGTGGTCGCCGTGATGATCCCCAGGACGAGTGCCCCTCTCACGCGCACGCGTTTGTGAGTACCACGGTCGCGTCGGCGGTCACCATCCCGCGGGTCGACGCGGTCCTCAATCGCAGCGGGATGAACGGGAGATCAAGCCGGTCCGCGGCGCTCTGCGGCCAGGGCGTCGCGCGGGAGGTCAACCCGCCAACCGCCCTCTACGCGCGAGGTCGCGTGAAGGTCAGGTGTTGTACCAGTCGTCGAAGGTTCCGAGCGACCACAGCACCGACTTCCACGTGGTGTACGTGTCCACCGCCTGCGGACCGCAATCACGGCCGAACCCAGACGACTTGACGCCCCCGAAGGGCACCTCGACGGGCGTGGGATTGAACTGATTGATCCAGACATACCCCGATTGGATCTCGTGCGCGCAGCGCAAGGCCCGACGGACGTCGCGGGTCCATGCGCCCGCGGCGAGGCCGAACTCCGTCGCGTTGGCGAGCGCGATGGCCTCATCGTCGTCGTGAAACTTCGTCACGGTCACCACGGGGCCGAAGATCTCCTCGCGGAACACACGGTGCGACGCGCTCACGCCGACGAGCACGGTCGGCAGGTACCAGTGCCCCCGCGCGAAGTGCCCATCGCCGTCGGCCGGTCCGCCGCAGAGAACCGTCGCCCCCTCCGCGCGGCCGACCTCGACGTATCCCGCGACCTTGTCGCGATGCGCGCGAGAGATCAGCGCGCCCATCTGGCTGCGCTCGTCGAGGGGCGGGAGCACGCGGATCCGCTGCGCCGCCGCGACGAGGCCGGCGACGTACTCGTCGTAGACCCTGGCGTGAACCAGCAGGCGGCTGCCCGCGTTGCAGTTCTCACCCTGGTTGTAGAAGATCCCGAAGGCGCCCCCGGCGATGGCCTGAGGGAGGTCGGCGTCGTCAAAGACGATGTTGGGAGACTTTCCGCCGAGCTCGAGCTGCGTCGGGCGGGTCAGCTCGGCGCGCGCGTGCAGGACCTTCTTGCCCGTGACGGTCCCGCCGGTGAAGGCCAGCACATCGATGTCGGGGTGAGCCGCGAGGGCGGCCCCGGCGTGCTCCCCGGTCCCGCACACGACGTTGAACACGCCCGCGGGCACGCCGGCCTCCAGCGCCAGCGCCGCCGCCGCGAGCATGGTCAGACTCGTGAGCTCGCTCGGCTTGAGCACCACGCTGCACCCGACGCACAGGGCCGGCGCGAACTTCCACGCACCCACGTAGAGCGGAAAGTTCCACGGGGTGATCTGCCCGACGACCCCGGCGGGCTCGCGCAGCACCATCCCCAGGGTCTTGCCGGGGAGGTTCTGAGTCTGTCCGCCGATCTTGCTCGCGAGGCCGGCGTAGTACTCCACGATGTCTGCCGCGCCGACGATGTCTGCGCGCGACTCGGCGATGGGCTTGCCGCTGTCGCGGGTCTCGATCCACGCGAGCGCCTCGGCGTTCGCGCGCAGCCGGCGGGCGAACTCCCAGAGCACGCGCCCGCGGTGGCTCGGCTCGGCGCGCGACCACGCGCCGCGGGTGAAGCTCGCGCGCGCAGCCCGCACGGCGGCGTCGACGTCTCCCGCGTCGCCCGCGGGAATGGCCGAGAACACCTCGCCCGTCGAGGGGTCCTCGACCGGCAGCGTCGCGCCGTTCGCGGCGGCGACGTGGCCGCCGTCAATCAAATGGCCGGTGGGGTGCAGAAACCGATCGACGCCGTCAGGACGCTGCGACATGGGCGACACTCTCCGCTGCGGTCAGGGGCTCGCAGGTTGAACGCGAAGCTCGGCCAGGCGCAAGCGCCGACGCCGCGTCCAGCGCCACCCCGCGCATCACACCGTGCATCCGGCGCGCGTGGATGATCCGCGCCCCACTTCGCGCTGCGGTCGCCGCGGGCGAGTGCGTTCACGTCGCATCGATGGAAGCGCCGTCCACCCGCGTGCTCGACCGCGGAGCCATCAGTCTGGATCTCTGGCCGGTCTTGAGCGGCACCCCGTTGGCGCTCCTCTTCGCCTCAGCCCTTGTTTCTGCCTGCCATCACGCCACCGTCCACATCCCAGATCGCCCCCGTGACCCAGCTCGCGCGCTCGGAGAGCAGAAACGCGATGACGTGCCCGACATCGTCCGGCGTCCCGACCCGGCCGATGGGATGAAACGCGTTGAACCCCTGAAGCGCAGCGTGAACCTGATCCCGCGGAATGAAGCCCTCGTAGATCGGGGTCTCCACCACCGCGGGGGCGACGGCGTTGACGCGGATCTTGTGTGCGGCGAGCTCCATCGCGAGATGCTGGGTCAGCGCGTGAAGCCCGGCCTTCGCCATCGAGTACGCCGCCGACGGCGTCGCTTCGATCGCTTGTCGTGCCCACATCGAACCGATGTTCACGATCGCGCCGGGGCGCCGGGCGGCGACCAGCTGCTGCGCGAACTCCTGGCTCACAAAGAACGCCGCGCGACTCAGCGCTTGATAGCGGTCGTAGTCCGCCTCGGTGTTCTCCAGAAAGGCCTTGGGCGCAAAGACGCCGGCGGCGTTGACGAGGAGATCGAAGCCTCCCTGCTCCTGGGCGATGAGCGCCCGCAGCCGCCTCAGTCCTTCCGCCGTCGACACGTCCGCGGCGACCGCGTGTGCCCGTCCCGAGGCCGCAAGGCCGCTGACGGCCTGCGCGAGCTTCGCTTCGTCGCGCCCGACGATGACTGCGCGGCCCCCACCCTCGAGGACCTGGCGTGCCGCCGAGAGCCCCATCCCGCTGCTGCCACCGACCACCAGGAGCTTCTTGCCCTCAAATTCCAGACTCATCGTGAACCTACCTACCAGTTGGGTTGTACAAGGGACGAACGAGGCGCACGTCGAGGCGTGCGGTGACGCCTCAACGCGCGAACGCTGAAAGAACCGTGGCGCTCACCTCCGCGGGACCTCGGGCCCGCTGCATGCCGCGCCCCACGACCAGCGCTCCCTCGAGCGCGCAGAGAAACGCCTCCGCGAATGCCTGCGGTGAGGCGTGTGGCGTGAACCGACCCGCGCGTTGCCCATCGGCGAAGACGCCGCTGACCCAGTCGAGGTTCGCCGCGAAGAAGCGATCCACCTCCCGTCGGACCTCATCGGGGAGGGCGTCACGCTCGGCCCCCAGCATTCCGCACACGCAGATTCGCCGGTCGGCACGAAAGGTCTTCTCGAACAGGGAGGCGTACTGGGCCAGGCGCTCGTCTGCCGTGGGGCAGCGCCCCTCGATCTCGTGAAGCGCGCCGCGAAAGCGATGGGTGTAGCGCTGCGTGACGACTGCGACGAGCTCGGCCTTCGTACGAAAGTGGTGATGTACGCTCGGCTTCTTGATGCCCACCATCGTCGCGATGTCGTCGTACGAGAAGCCGTTGTAGCCCAGCTTCTGCACAAGCTGTTCGGCGGCGTCGACGACACGCTCTGCGCTCTCAGACAGCTCGGAGAAGTGTCTCACGGCGCGCTCGCTTCGCCCGCCAGCGGCGCCAGGTGCCCGGTCTTGACCCAGATCGTACAGCCGTTGGTGCTGAAGGGATGGTGCGTGCTCAGGTGGGGGCTGCGCATCCACGTGCCCGCCGGATACGCCCCGTGCTCATCTTCAAAGACGCCCTCGAGCACCAGGATCTCCTCCCCGCCGTAGTGGCGATGCGGGACGAACACCGTGCCCGGCGCCCAGCGCACCAGCGCCGTGTGCTCGACGCCGACCTGCGACAGCGGCATCACCTCAAGGCCCCGCTTCTGCCCCTGATGCCATGGCGCCGTGCGGGTGTCGACGGCGACGCGACGCGTCTCCTCGCGGTCCATCTGACGCAGCTTGACGAACAGGACACACCCCGCGTCGGACCACGGCGCATGTGTCGACATGGGCGGGTTGCGAACATAGCTGCCCGCCTCGTAGCGCCCCAGATCATCGTTGAAGTCCCCCTCCAGCACGAAGAACTCTTCGCCGAGTTCATGCGTGTGCGCTGAGAAGCGGGCCCCTGGTGCATAGCGCACGATCGAGGTCGCGCGCGCGACCTCACCGCCCTCGCGCTCGAGCAGACGACGCTCGACGCCGGGGAGAGGTGACGCCTGCCACGGCAGCGCCGGATGGTGGAGCACAACCCTCTGCGTTCGATCGGCGTGGAGATGCATACCGACTAGTTGGTAGGTCACCGCGTGGGGGTTGTCAATGCAGGCGGCGCGCGAAGGGTGCCCTTCCCCCTCCGCCGCGCATGGACCGCTGAAGACCGCGGATGACCGTACTCTCGCCGCGATGTCCTCTCGCCCACCGCCCTGGCGTGTGCGCATTCACCCCGGCGACCTGCGCTGCATCGCCCTCGCCGCGCTCTTCGCCGCCCTCGCGCTCGGCCTCGACCTGCTGCGCCTCGCGCGGGGAGCCACGCCCACCGAGGCGACCCTCGCCTCCCTCTCGCACGGATTCGCCTTCGCGCGCACCGTCGCGTGCGTGGCCCTCGTGCCCTCGGGGTGGCGCCTCGCGGCCTCCCCCGGCGATGCGCGGGCGCTCGGCGCCCTCTTCGCGCTCGTGCTCGTGGCCGACGCGCTGATCCTCCTCGCGGGGATGCTGGTGCCGGGCATCGCGGTGTTCCTGGTCGTGCAGCTGGGTCTCGCGCTGCGTCACGGCGCGGGGCTCCCGCGCGCGCTGCGCGAGCGACCGGCGGGCCGCGGCCCCGTGCTCGCCCGCGCCGCGGGGGTGGGGCTCGCGTGGTGCGTCGGCATGGGCCTGCTGTGGCAGCCCGTGCGCGCGGCGGGGCTGCTGGTGCCTGTGGTGGTGTACTCCCTCGCGCTGGGCCTCTCGCTCTTCGCGGCGCTCAGCGCCGTGGTCGCGGGGCACTTCGGCGCGGTGCGCGGACGCGCCTGCGCGTGGGCCATGGTGCTCTTCGTGCTCTGCGACATCACCGTCGCCACCGGCGCGGCCCTCGCGGGCACCGTCGCGGGACGCCTCGCCGACGCCGCCACGGGGATCTTCTACACGCCCTCGCTGGTGCTCCTCGCCCTCTCCGCGCGGGAGGAGCTGCCGCGATGATCGATGCGCTGCGGCGGTACGCCGACGGGCGTCGCGCGCGGCGCGAGGCCCTCGCGCACCTGCCGGGAGACTTCGGTCCGCCGGTGCTCGGGCACACCCTGAAGATCCTCGCGAGCCAGGCGGATTTCACCCGCGGGATGCACGCGCGCTTCGGGCTCGTGCACCGCTCGGCGTCGTTCTTCGAGGAGTACGTGATGCTCCTCGGCCCCGAGGCCAACCAGCGCGTGCTGCTCGACCGCGAGGGGCTCTTCACCGCCGGCGGCGGCTGGGAGCACCACTTCTCGCGGCTCTTTCCGCGCTGCCTCCTCGTGATGGGCGGCGCCGAGCACGCGCTGCACCGCCGCGCGATGAGCGAGCCCTTTCGCGCGCCGGCGATGCGGGTCTACGCCGAGCAGATGCACGACCCCGTGGCCCGCGCCGTGGCCTCCTGGCGCGCGCGCGGCGCGGTGCGCTTCTACCCCGCGGTGCGGGCGCTCACCCTGGAGCTCGCGATGCAGCTCTTTCTCGGGCTCTCGCTGGGCGACGAGCTCGACGCCGTCGCGCGGGACTTCGAGGCGGTCCTCGAGGCCGCGGCGGCGGTCGCGCCGGTGGCCATTCCCGGCAGCACCTTCGCGCGCGGGCTGCGCGCCCGCGAGGCCCTCCTCGCGCGCCTGCGTGCGCTCACCGCGGCGCGCCGCGCGCAGCCGGGGCGCGACCTGCTCTCGCGCCTCCTCGCGGTGCGGCTGGAGGGCGATCGCTCCCTCACCGACGACGAGGTCACGGACCACCTGCTCTTCCTCGTCGCCGCGGCGCACGACACCACGGCGTCGGCGCTGAGCATGGCGCTCTACCTCCTCGCGGTGCATCCCGCGTGGCAGGAGCGGCTGCGCGACGCGTCCCGCGCGCTTCCCCTCGCGCTCGACGCCGAGGCGCTGGGCGGCCTCCGCGCGCACGACCAGGTGTTTCGCGAGACGCTGCGGCTGTACCCGGCGATCACGGCGATCCCGCGGCGCACCACGCGGGCGTGTGAGGTGCTCGGGCACCGCATTCCGGCGGAGACGGTGGTGTACCTGAGCCCGGTGTTCACGCACCGCATGCCCTCGCTGTGGCGCGACCCGGAGCGCTTCGACCCCGAGCGCTTCGCGCCGCACCGCGCGGAGCACGAGGCCCACCCCTACGCCTTCGTGCCCTTCGGCGGCGGCGCGCACGCGTGCCTCGGGCTCTCCTTCGCGCGGCTCCAGGTCCTCCTCGTGCTCCACCACGTGTGCCGCGAGGCGCGATGGACCCTGCCCGCGTGGCACCCGCGTCGCGTGCACTGGCTGCCCGTGCCGCGCCCCGCCTTCGACCTCCCGCTGCGCTTCTCGTGAAGGTCCCCCCGTGGCGCCCGCGGCGATCGCGCGGAGCCTGATCGCGGCGATGAACCGCATGGTTCCGCGGCCTCGATCTCGCGAGCGCGCGCCCACGCACCACGTGCGCGGTCTCGCGCGCCCTCGGCGCGTGGCAACGATGACGGGTTGAACGCGCGCAGAAGATTTGCGATACGGCTTCCCCGCGATGCGGGACAGGCCAGGGGATCAGGCAGGGCACACGGTGGACGCGGTCGAGCGGCGCGAGCGCGCGCTCCGCTCGGTGGAGCGCATGGCCCGCGTCGGGAGCTGGGAGTGGGACGCTGCGTCGGGCGTGACGTGGTGGTCCGATGAGCTCTAACGGATCTATGGGCGCGACCCCGCGAAGGGACCGCCGAGCCTCGAGGATCTGGAGCCCTACCACCAGCCCGACGACTTCGCGCGGCTGCGAACGCTGGTCGAGCGCGCGCTCACGACGGGCGAGCCCTACGCGCAGGAGACCTGGTTCCGCAGGCCCGACGGCGCGGTGGTGTGGGTCTACGGCAACGGCGAGGTGATCCGCGACGCGGAGGGCGCCATCGTGGGGCTCCGGGGCACGACCCTCGACGTGAGCGAGCGCCACCGCGCCGAGGCTGCGCTGCGCGAGAGTGAGGCGCGCTACGCGCTCATCGCGAACAACACCGCCGATGTGATCTGGCTCTTCGACGTCAACGCGTGGCACCTCGCGTACGTCTCGCCCTCGGTCACGGCCCTCACGGGATACGCCCGCGACGAGGTCGTCGCCCTGCCCTCGGAGCAGGTGGTGCCCGACATCGCGCGGCTCGTGACGATGATGCGCAGCGGCGGCGCGGCGTGGCCGCTCACCGCGGAGTCCCACGTGCGCCGCAAAGACGGCACGCTGGTGCCCGTCGAGATCGCCTTCACCGTCGTGCGCGACGCGGCCGGACGCAACACCCACGTGCAGGGCGTCTCCCGAGACATCAGCGCGCGCAAGCGCCTCGAGGAGCAGGTGATGCACCTGCAGAAGATGGAGTCCATCGGTCGCCTCGCGGGGGGCGTCGCGCACGACTTCAACAACCTGCTCACGGTGATCATCAGCGCGCTCGATCTCGCCGCGACCGACCTCGCCGAGGGCGACTTCGGCCCCCACGTCGATG
>JBILLI010000162.1:0-12367 GCA_044376155.1 Polyangiales bacterium | reverse complement strand
CCTCGCGGATCACCCGCACGTCGCGCTCCTGCACGTGCCGACGGTCCTCGCGGAGGTGCACGGTGATCCCGTCGGCGCCGGCGCGCTCGCAGAGCAGTGCGGCCTCCACGGGGTCGGGGTAGCGCGTGCCGCGGGCCTGCCGCAGGGTCGCGACGTGGTCCACATTGACGTGCAGCGCAACGCGAGCGGTCATCGTTCGGTCCTCATCCCTTCAAGAGCGATCGGGCGATCACCAGCCGCTGGATCTCGCTGGTGCCCTCATAGATCATGGTCACCCGGCTGTCGCGCAGGTGCCGCTGCAGCGTGAGCGCGTCGGTCACCGCCGCGGCGCCCACCGCGTCGCTCACCCGGTTGCACGTGCGCCAGGCGCACTCCGAGGCGTAGAGCTTCGCCACGGAGGCCTCCTGCGAGAACGGCAGCCCCTGCTCCTTGCGCCACGCCGCGCGCAGCGCGAGGAGCCACGCCGACCGCACCTCCGCCGCCGCCTCGGCCAGCGTCCGCCGCGCCCCGTCGCCCCGCAGCGCGCCCCGCGCGAGCGCGTCGAAGCCCACCTCCAACGCCGCGGTGGCGATGCCCACGGCCTGCGAGGCGATGCCCACGCGCCCGCCGTCGAGGGCCATCATCGCGATGCGAAACCCGCCGCCCTCGACCCCCAGCAGGGCGTCTTCGGGCACGCGCACGTCGTCGAACTCCAGGGGCACCGTGGCCGACCCGCGGAGGCCCATCTTGTCCTCGTGGCGCCCCACCTTGAGCCCGGGCGTTCCCCCTTCCACGAGGAAGCACGAGATGCCACTGGTGCCCGGTCCGCCCGTGCGCGCCCACACCACGAACACCCCCGCGATGGGGCCCGAGGTGATCCACTGCTTCGCGCCGCGGATCACCCAGTGGCCGTCTTCGCGCGTCGCGGTGGTGCGCATCGCGCCCGGGTCGCTCCCGGCCTCGGGCTCGCTCAGCGCGAAGGCCCCGGCGGCGTGCTCTCCCCGCGCGATGCGGGGCACATGGCGCGCGCGCTGCGACTCGGTGCCGAAGCACTCGATGACCTCGCCCACCATGTTGGTCACGGCCATGGTGACCGCGGTCGAGGCGCACCCGCGGGCCACCTCGCGCATCGCGCAGGCGTAGGCCACCACCCCGGCGCCCGCGCCGCCGAGCTCGGTCGGAAGATTCACGCCCATGAGCCCCAGCGCGGCCATCTCCGACAGCACCTCCCGCGGGATGCGCTCGTCGCGCTCGAAGGTCTCGGCGTGGGGGGCGAGCGTCGCCGTGGCGTAGTCCCGGGCGCGGTCTCGCATCGTGCGCTGCGCGTCGTTGAGGTCGAGGTTCATGGCTCTCAGGGGAGGTTGAAGGTGACCCGGGCGTACCACGACCCCGGGCTGGGCAGGCGCCACGCGCGCACCTCGCGCAGCGCGCACTCGCTGGCCGTGAGCGCGTCGGGGCTCGCGGCGTCGGAGCCCGCGGCGGCGACGTTGCCGTCGCGCGCCACGTATGCGGTGAGATGCACGTCGCCCCGGAGCGATCCGCGGCACGCGAGGAGCTGCGCGCGGCGCTGACGGAGCATCGCGGCCACCCGCGCCGCGGGCCAGCTCACGGCGGCGCGGGCGTCGGGGCCGCCGTCGAGCTCGATGCTGGTCGAGACCTCGGCCTCACCGCCGCACGGCGCCGAGAAGCGCAGCTCCCGCGCCCGGTCGATCATGCAGCGCTCGACCTCGCGGTCGCCCATGGTGCTCGCGACGGGCACGGCCCAGCGCACGGCGCCGTCGGCGCCCACGCGGAGCTTGAGCTCGACCCGCCCCGCGAGGCAGGGCAGCGCCTCCAGGCGCGCGCGAAAGCACGCCGCCAGCGCGTCGTTGCCGTCGCGCACCACACGCCGCACGTTTTCCACGGGGATGGTGCCGAGCTGGCCCTCGACCTGAATCCCGCCGCCCCCGTCACACCCGCCCTGCAGCGGCCCTCGCCGCGGTGTGCTCGACGGCTCCTGCGGCGCGGGCTGCGGCGCGGCCTCGGCGGGGGTGATGGGCGGCGCGGTCTGCGCGGTGGCGCACGCAGCAAGCGCAAAGGCGAGGAGGGCGCGGCGGTGCATGCGAGGCGTGGCAGTGTGCAACAACCCCGCGCGGCGCTCAACGGAAGTCGTGCGACGGCGGCAGCGGGAGGTCTCCCCTCGCCCACGCGTCGAGGGGCTCCGCGCGCAGCACCTTCACGCTGGTCACGCCCTCCTGCTGCTGCACGTTGCCATGCAACACCATCGCCCCGGCGCTCACCATCACCGCGCGCTGCGCGTCGTAGGTCGCGGGCGCGACGATGCCGTTGGCGACGCCCGTCTCGTCCTCGAGCGTGAGGAAGAAGAATCCCTTCGCGGTGCCGGGCTTCTGCCGGGTGATCACCACCCCGGCGACCACGACCGACGCCCCGTGACGCAGCCCGCGCAGCCCCGCCGCGGTCACCACCCCCCGCGCGGCGAGAGCCTCGCGCGCGAAGGACATCGGGTGCGGACCGGCGCTCACGCCGCTGGCGCGGTAGTCCGCCGCGACGCGCTCGGGCAGGGACATCGGGGCGAGGAACGAGACCTCGTCCCGCGCGAGGTCGACCCCGTCGAAGACGCCGCCGGGCTGCGCGGCGAGGGCGCGCACCTGCCAGAGGGCCTCGCGGCGGTGCCACGGGCGTGAGGCGTCGGTGCTCGCGAGGGCGCCGAGCTCGGCGAGGGTCTCCATCTCCGCGTCGCTCGGGCGCACGCGTCGGCGAAAATCGTCGAGGGAGGCGAAGGGCCCCGCGTCGCTCGCCTGCTCCACCGCGCGGCCGGTGCGCTCCGAGAGCCCCGAGACGTAGCGCAGACCGAGCCGAACCCGCTGCGCCGCAGGGTCTCCCTCGCGGGTGCAGCACCACCGCGAGCGGGTCACATCCACGGGGAGCACCCGCACGCCGTGGCGCTGCGCGTCGCGGATCACGGTGGCCGGGTGGTAGAAGCCCATCGGCCAGTGGTTCAGCAGCGCCGCGCAGAACGACGCCGGCCAGTGCGCGCGGATGTACGCGCTGGCGTACGCGAGGAGCGCGAAGCTCGCGCTGTGCGACTCGGGGAAGCCGTAGAGCGCGAAGGACGTGATCCCGCGCACGACGTCGTCCTGCGCGGCGGCGGGGTAGCCGTTGCGGGTCATCCCCGCGCGGAGCTTCTCCTCAAGCTTCGCCATGCGCGCGACGGAGCGCTTGGAGCCCATGGCCCGGCGGAGCTCCTCGGCCTCGCCGCCCGAGAAGCCCGCGGCGGTCATGGCCACGCGCATGAGTTGCTCTTGAAAGAGCGGCACGCCCAGGGTGCGCTTCAAGATGGGCTCCAGCGCTGGGTGGGCGTAGACCACGGGCTCGCGCCCCGCGCGCCGCGCGAGGTAGGGGTGCACCATCTTCCCCACGATGGGCCCGGGGCGAATCAGCGCGACCTCGATGACCAGGTCGTAGAAGCACGTGGGCTTCATGCGCGGCAGCGTGGCCATCTGCGCGCGTGACTCCACCTGGAACACCCCCACGGTGTCGGCGCGCTGAAGCATCGCGTAGGTCGTGGGGTCGTCGGGCGGGAGGTGCGCGAGGTCGAGCGCGTGGCCGTCGACGTCGCGCACGGTCACCACCACCTCCTCGAGCACGGCCATCATCCCGAGCCCCAGCAGGTCGATCTTCAAGATCCCGAGATCGGCGCAGTCGTCCTTGTCCCACTGGATCACCCGCCGCCCCTCCATCGCCGCGGGCTCCAGGGGGACCACGTGGTCGAGCCGTCCCTTCGCGATGACCATGCCGCCCGAGTGCTGCCCGAGGTGCCGCGGCAGGCTCTGCACCTCGGCGCCGAGGCGCACCCACAGCGCAACCCGCGGGTCATCGGGCGAGAGCCCCACGGCGGCCACGCGCTCCTCCAGCGCGCCGCGGTCGGCGTCGCCCCACCCGAGCTGCTTCGAGACCCGTGACAACACGTCTTCAGGAAAGCCGAGCGCGCGCCCCACCTCGCGCATCGCGCTGCGCGCGCGGTAGGTGATCACGTTCGCGGTCATCGCCGCGCCGCGGTCGCCGTAGGTCTTGTAGACGTACTGGATCACCTCCTCGCGGCGCTCGCCGCTGGGGAGATCGATGTCGATGTCGGGCCACTCGCCGCGCTCCTCGGAGAGGAAGCGCTCGAAGAGCAGCTCCATCTTCACGGGGTCCACCGCGGTGATGCCGAGCGCGTAGCACACCGCGCTGTTCGCCGCCGACCCGCGCCCTTGCGCGAGGATCCCCCTCGACCGGCAGAACTCCACGAGGTCGCGCACGATGAGGAAGTACCCCGCGAACCCGAGCTTGCCGATGAGGTCGAGCTCCTTCGCGAGCTGCGCCGCCGCCGCGCGGTTCATCGGGCGAAAGCGCGCGCGCGCGGCCTCGTAGGTCACCCGGTGCAGGTGGCTGAACGGCGTCTCGCCCTCGGGCACGGGGGCCTCGGGCAAGGCGTATCCGAGGTCGTCGAGGGTGAACGCGCAGCGCTCCGCGAGGCGGTGCGCGCCGCGAATCGCGAGGGGCAGGTCGGCGAAGCGCGCGAGGGTCTCCGCGGGGGGGTGCAGGTGCCAGCGGCGCGAGGGCGCGAGGCGACGTCCGGCCTCGTCGAGGGTGACGCGCTCGCGCACGCAGGTGAGCACGTCGTGCAGGGCGGCATCGTCGTCGCGGGCGAAACGGGCGTCGCCCATGGCCACCGCCGCGAGGCCCAGGTGCGCCGCGAGGGCCACCAGTCGCTGCGTGCGACGCTCCTCGGCGCGGTGGTCGTGGCGCGTGAGCTCCACCACCACGTTGGCCAGGCCGAGGCGGTCGCGCACTGCCCGGGCCCACGCCAACGCGGCCTCGCGACCGGCGCCAGGGCTCCGCGCGCCGAGCTTCGAGAGGGGCGCCTCGGCCGCGAGCAGCACGCCCACGAGGCCGGCGCGGTGCGCCGTGAGCTCGTCGAGGGTGACCACGGCGAGGCCCTCCTTCGCCTCGGCCTTGGTCACCCGTGACTTCGCGAGGGTGATCAGCGCGCAGAGGTTCTGGTAGCCCTCCCGCGAGGCCACCAACAGACCGAGACGTCCCGCGACAGCGCCGTCGCGCACGGCCACCGTGGCGCCCACGAGGGGCCGCACCCCCGCCTCCCGCGCGGCCTTGAAGAAGCGCGGCGCGCCCGACAGGCCATCGTGGTCCATGAGGGCGACGGCGGGGATCTCCAGGGCGGCCGCGCGCGCCACCAGCGCCTCGGGCGACGAGGCG
The DNA here is from genome assembly GCA_044376155.1 of Polyangiales bacterium. GTDB lineage: Bacteria > Myxococcota_A > Polyangia > Polyangiales > JAWKRB01. The sequence goes on along the minus strand of JBILLI010000162.1, from coordinate 7,129 downwards.
CCGCGCAGAAAGCTGAACGCGCTGCGCGCATGGAGCTCGGGGAACATCGCGACGTCTCCACTGGAGACTGTGCGTGCGTTCAGGTCAAGCTCAGACGTTGATGATGTCGAAGAGCTTGTCGGCGAGGCCGCGGTTGACGTTCTTGAGCTGGCGGTAGGCGTCGTTGGCGCCGTTCCAGTCGCCCGCGCGGTAGAGGCACTCGCCGAGGTCGTAGAGCAGCGGCGCGTCGGTGGGGTTCGCACGCGAGGCGCGGCGCAGGGAGTCGACGGCGTCGCGGTGGCGCCCGAGGCGCTTCAGCGAGGTGCCCAGGCCGCGCAGGGCCACGGGCGTGTCGGGGTGCGCTTGCAACACCCGGCGGTAGGACTTCACCGCGTCTTCGTCGCGCCCGAGCTTCTCAAGCAGCGCCGCGAGGGCGAGGTGCGCGTCGAGGTCGTCGGGGCGGAGCTTGAGCGCGGACTGATACGCGTCCACGGCCTCGGCGACCATCCCCTGCTCGGCGAAGAGAAAGCCCAGCCCCGCGCGGAACGTGCCATCCCGCGGGTCGAGGTGCGTCGCGCGCTGGACCTCGGCGATGGCCTCCCCCGCGCGACCGAGCTGCCGCAGCGACAGGCCCAGGGCGTAGCGCGCGCCGGCGTGCTCGGGCGCGAGTCGCACGGCCTCGCGCAGGGCCTCCACCGACTCATCCCAGCGCTCCAGGAACTGACAGAACGACCCGAGCTTGAACCACGCCTCGGTGGCCTGCGGGCGCACCCGCACGAGGCGCCGCGCGGTCTCCACGGCGTCGGCGTAGCGCGCGGCGTCGCCGTACGCGAGGGAGAGCCCCCACAGCGCCTCGGCGTGCTCGGGGTTCAACCGCAGGGCCTGCCGGAGCGCGTCGATGCCGTCATCGAGGCGCCCCAGCCGCGCGAGGCTCGTGCCCAGCCCGTAGAACGCCTCGACGAACTCCGCGCGGCCCTTGAGCGCTGTGCGAAACGCGTCGACGGCCTCGGTGTGGTGGCCCGACTCGGCGTAGAGCACCCCGAGCAGGTGCCACGCGTCGGGGTTGGCGCGGTCGAGCTCGATGCACGCGCGCAGCGAGTCGGCGGCCTCTTGATACCGCGCGAGGTCCTTGAGCACCTGGCCCTTGGCGAGGCGCAGCGAGGGCTCGGCGTGCATCAGCTCGATGGCGCTCTCGAGCGCGCCGAGGGCCTCGTCGAGGCGGTCGAGGTGCTTGCACGCCAGCGCGAGCTGCCGGTACCCCTCGCTCTCCCGAGGCGAGAGCCGAATGGACTCCCGCAGCGGCACGATGGCGTCGGCGTAGCGGCCCATCGCCACGAAGGACTTGCCCGTGCCCACCGCCGCCTCGGCGTCGTTGGGGTCGATGCGGGCCGCGCGCTGGAACACGTCCGCGGCCTCGACGAACATCCCCGCGCCGAAGTAGGTCTCGCCCAGCACCCGGTACGCCACAGCGTTGCGCGGCTCGTACTGGATCGCCTTGAGCAGCGCGTCCACCGCCTCGCGGGGCTGCTGAGATTTCAGGTAGAGCGCGCCGAGCTCGGTGTACGCGCGAGCGTCCGCCGGGCGCAGGCGCAGCGCCTGACGAAAGCGCTCGATGGCCTCCTGGTTGCGTCCGAGGTCGCGGGTCACGGCCCCGAGATCGGTGTACCCGTCGGGCTCGTCGGGCAGCAGGCGGATCACCTGTCGATACGCCTGCGCGGCCTCCTGGAGCATGTCGAGCACGCGGTACACCCGCCCCAACGCGGTGTACGCCTCGGTGTAGTCTGGCCGCAGCACTGTGGCCTGTCGCAGCGCGTCGGCCGACTCTCTCGCGCGCCCCTGCCGCTCCAGCGCGAGGCCCAGGTGCATGTGCGCCTCGGCGTGGTCACTGCGGCGGCTCACGGCGTCGCGAAACGCCCGCTCGGCCTGAGCGTTCTCGCCCACCCGCTCCAGCGCGAGGCCGTAGTGAAAGCGCGCCTCGGCGTCGGTGGGGCGCTGCTCAATGGCCCGCCGGAGGTTGTCGAGGGCCTCGCTGTGCCGCCCGAGCTTGTCGAGGGCGATGCCGAGGTTGCGCTGCCCCTCCATGTCGTCGGGGCGCAGCCAGACGGCCTGCTCGTAGGCGTCGGCGGCGTCTTGCCAGCGCTCCTGCGAGATGAACACCGAGCCCAGCGCGGCGTGCAGCACGCCGTCGTTGGGCCGCACCCGCACGCCCTGCTGAAACGAGCGCACCGCGTCGTCGAGGCGGTTCATCTTCTGGTAGGCGAGGCCCAGGCGGGTGTACGCCTCGGGGTGGTCGGGCTTCACCCGAATGGCCTTCTCCAGCGCGTCCACGGCGTCTTGCTGCAGGCCCATGGAGGCGTACGCGATGCCCAGGTGCTGCAGCGCGTCGGGGTCGTTGGGGCGCAGCTGCAGGCACTGTCGAAACGCCTGCACGGCCTCCTCGTGGCGGCTCAGGCGCATGTAGGTCGCGCCGAGCTCCTGCCACGCGAGCATGTGGTCGCGCTTGAGCTGCGTGCACTGCTTGAGGGCCTCGACGCCCTCGACGTAGCGGTTGAGGGCGACGTACGAGCGCCCGAGCTCGAAGTGCGTCTCGGGGTTGTCGCCCTTCGCGTGCACCGCGCGGCGCAGGGCCTCCACCGCGGCCTCGTGGTCGCCGAGGGAGGCGCTCACCACGCCGAGGTCGTGCAGCGCCTCGGGGAACTTCGGCTTGAGGCGCACGGCCTCGCGCAGGGCCTCGAGCGACGCGCGGGCCTCGCCCATCTCGCGCTCGTGCTTCGCGAGGGTGTAGTGAAACTCTGCCTCGTTCGGCGCGAGGCGAATGGCCTGGCGCACGGCGTTGGCCGCGAGCTTGGTGCGCCCGAGGGTGTTGTAGACGATGGCGAGCTGGTTGTAGGCAGGCGCGCAGTCGGAGTCGAGGCGGGTGGCGTGCTCCAGGGCCTCCACGGCCTCTTGCATCGAGCCCGCGGCGGCGCAGGAGATCCCGACGCCCACGCGCAGCAGCGGGTCCTCGGGGCGTCGGCGAATGGCCTCGCGAAACGACGTGACGGCCTCGACGTGGGTGTCGAGGGCCTGCAGCGCGCGGGCGACGCCGGCGTGGCCGTCCCAGCGCTCGGGGTCGATGCGCACGATCTCGCGAAAGCACTTCAGCGCGTCGGCGTGGGCGCCGCGCTCGGCGTGGAGGTTCGCGAGGGCGGTCCACGCGTCGAGGTGGTCGGCGTACATCGCCGTGGTGCGGCGCCACGCGCTGATGGCCTCCTCGGGGCGGTTCATCGCCAGCAGGGCCTTGCCGTAGCGAAAGAGGTCATCGGCCTTGGCGTCGACGACCTTGAAGAGGTGCTCGAAGGTCCGCGTCGCGTCGGCCTGGCGGTTCGCGCCATGGTACGCGAGGGCGAGCGCGCGCAGGATCTCCTCTTCGCCCGGGCGCCGCTCGTTGGCCTGCTCCAGGAAGGGGATGGCGTCGCGAAAGTCCCCCGCCTCGACGTAGACCACGCCCACGTCGGCGACGGCGGCGGTGTAATCGGGCTTCAGCCGCAGGGCCTGGCGGAACGCGGCGGCGGCGTCGGGCCATCTGCGCGTGCGGGCGTGGCACTGCCCGAGCTTGTACCAGGCGTCGACGAGGTCGCCCTTGCAGCTCGTGGCCTCCTTGAGGGACTCCACCGCGGCGGGCCAGTCCTCGCGGGCCATCTGCGCCAGGCCGAGGTTGTAGAACGCGTCGGCGAACTTCGGGTTGATGGCGATGGCGCGCTTGTGGGCCTCGATGGCCTCGGCGATGCGCCCCACGTTGCGATACGCGACCCCCAGCTGATTCCGGGTGAAGGGGTCGTTGGGGCGGATCATCAACGTGGTCTTGAGGTTCTCGATCGTCTGTTCCAGCGAGTCCGACATGCGCCCCTCAGCGACTCCGTTGCTCTTGGCGTTGGCCTCCGCCCGGGTCATGGGCAGAGGCGCTGTAGGGTCGCACCGCTCACGCGCGCATGGAAGTCCCGATGCGCGGCGTCGTCTTCCAACACCCCGCCCGCGGCCAGGGCGTCGGGCGAATACCCGCTCTCCACCGCCTCGACGGTGACGACGGCGCCGTCGACCAAGAAGCGCAGCCGCCACGAGCGCACGGCGATGACCCCCCGCGCCCCCACCCGCTGGACGCGCCGGTAGGGGTGCTCGGTGGGGTCACGCCGGAGCACGGCCTCGGCGTGGGCGAGCAGCTCGACCCCGTGCACCTCCTGCAGCCACCGGAGCTGCGCCTCGGCGTGGGGCGCACACCGCACCTCGAAGGTGGGGCATCGTTCGGCCGCGACCATGGCGTCGATCCACCCCGCGCGGGCGTCGGGGAAGGCCTCGGCGTAGGGGAGGTAGGGCTTCACGTCGAAGACGGGCGTGCCGTCGAGCAGGTCGAGCTCGCCGACGTGCAGCGTGAGGCCCTTCACCCGCCGCAGCGGGAGCAGCGAGAGCCCGAGGGGGTTTGGGCGGTGCGGCGAGCGGGTGGCGAAGACCCCGCGCTTCACCCGCGGGCCGCGCGGCGGGAGCACCATGGGCTTCCACCCTTCATTGCGGTGGAACCAGGTGATCACCCAGATCCGCTCGATCCCGTCGAGGTCCCCCAGCGCCTGCTCGAAGCCCCGGCCCCGCGCGAGCACGATCCGCCCCTCGGCCGAGGGACCGTCCACCCCGGGCTGCCGCGGCGCGCGCCAGCGGTCGGTGAAGGGCGAGCGCACCACCCCGATGGGGGAGAGGGTCAGGGTGTCAGTCACGGAGGCGCCGGAGCATGCGGCGAAAGTTCGCGCGGTCCACCCCTGCGTCCTGCGCGGCGCGGCTCACGTTGCCCTCGGCGGCGCGGAGTCGCCCCTCGCAGTAGAAGCGCTGAAAGCGGTCCATCACCTGCTCGCGCGCGTCGTTGTACGAGATGGCGAGCAGGCCGACGTCGAAGCGCGTGCGGTCCCCGGCTGACGCGACGGAGCCCTGGAGCTCTAGCGGGAGGTGGGTGACCTCCACGGCGTCGCAGTCCTCGGCCAGCACGAGCGCGCGCTCGAGCACGTTCTCCAGCTCGCGCACGTTGCCGGGCCAGCGGTGCGCGCGCAGCCGCCCCATGGCCGCGTCGGCGACCGTCGGAGCGCTCATGCCGTGCTTTGCCGCGAGGCGGGCGAGCAGGTGCGGGACCAGCGCGTCGAGGTCCTCGGCGCGCTCGCGCAGCGTGGGCGAGCTCAGGCTCATCACGTTGAGGCGAAAATAGAGGTCCTCGCGGAACTTCCCGTCGCGCACCAGCGCGCGCAGGTCGCGGTGCGTCGCGGCGACGAGGCGAATGTCCACCGGCACGGGCTCGCGCCCGCCCACGGGCAGCACCTCGCGCTCCTGCAGCACGCGCAGCAGTCGCACCTGCGCGCTGAGCGGCAGCTCGCCCACCTCGTCGAGAAAGAGCGTGCCGCCGTGGGCCTGGCGAAAGGCCCCCTCCCGGTCGGTGAGCGCGCCGGTGAACGCCCCGCGCACGTGGCCGAAGAGCTCCGTGTCGATGACCCCCTCGGGGATCGCGCCGCAGTTCACCGCCACGAAGGGCATCGCGCGACGGGGAGAGCTCTCGTGCAGCGCGCGGGCGATGAGCTCCTTGCCGGTGCCGGTCTCGCCCTGCACCAGCGCGGTCACGTCGCGACGCGCGATGCGGGCCACCTGCTCGCGCAGCGATGCCATCACCGCCGAGCCGCCCACGAGGGTCTCGTCGAGGGGCCTCGGCGGCGGGGGCAGCGCGTCGGTGCGCCCCTCGGCGCGGCGGCGCAGCAGCGCGTGGTCGAGGAGCTGCAAGAAGCTCCCGGTGTTGGCGAAGTCCTTGCGAATGAAATCGAGCGCGCCGGCGCGCAGCGCGTCGTCCTGGCTCACCTGGTCGTGGCCGCTCATCACGATGGCGTCGAGCGAGGGGCGCTCTCGCCGCAGCACCTGCAGCAGCTCCAGCCCGTCGATCTCGCCGCCCAGGAAGACGTCGGTGAGCACGAGGTCCACCGGGTTGCGCCGCACGAGGTCGAGCGCGTCGACGTCGCCCTCCGCCGTGAGGATCTCAATGCCCCGCGCGCTCAGCATGCGCTTGAGCGCGTTGCGCACCATGAGCTCGTCGTCGACCACGAGGAGCCGCAGCGGGGTCTCCCGCGGCGCGCCCGTGCGACCGGCGCGCGGGTTGCGCGTCATCAGGGATTTTCGCTCACTCATCGCGCGACGAGCAGAGTCACCCGGTTGACGGGGGGGTGCAAGGCGCGGCGCGCCTTCGTTCGGTCAGCGCGCGCGGTTCTGCGCGGCGGTCGGTGACGGAGCGCGCTCGTTCTCTTGCGTCACCGCGGGCTCCGCGGCGTCGATCCGCACGCTCCCATGGCCGCCCCGCGCCGCCTCGATGGCCTGCGCGAGCGCCTCGGGGTCGTGTGCGGGGATCAACGCGCTGCGGGCCGCGCCGCCCTCGTCCCACGTCAGCGCCACCGCGCCGCGGTCCGCGAAGAGGGACCACCCCGCCCCCGTCGCGGCCGTGGCCCCGCCCGTTCGCGGCTTCGCCTCGCAGCGGGTGATGGCCGCCAGGGGCACGGTGATCCGCCGCATCCCCCACTGCACGCGCAGCTCGTGCTCGGTCACGGCGCTGCGCACGACCATGTTCGCAAGGCCCGTGTAGGCCATCGCCGCGAAGAGCGCGAAGGGGATGAGCGCCGCGACCCGCGGTGCGCTCGGGTCTGCGCCGAGCGCGACCGCCACCGTCGCGAGCAGGAAGAGCAGCGCGCCGGGGATCATCAGCGCCGCCCCGGTGCGCGCGACGTGCTTGTCGCGCAGGAGCACCCGCGCGCCGTCATCCGTCAGCGCGCGCTCCACGGCGTCGGCCGCCTCGGTCCGTCCGGTCTCTCCCATCGCGCGACGCTATCACGGCGCACCGCGCACGACCGTTGCGGAGAGCAGCGCCATCTCGCGCGGGGGCTCGTGGATCGTCGCCCGCTCGCCCCGCGAGATTCACCCCGTGAGCGCTTCGGCATCACCCTTGGTTTCAAGACGAGATCGCGACGTGTGGCCCCCTTCCCCGGCCCTTCCCCCGCCTCGGGTTCACGTCGGGACACATCTCTGAAGTGGCCTTGAATTCGAGATGACGTCGCGGACTTCAGGCTCACTCCGCGAGGCGCGCGGGGCGCCGGGGTTTCGC
>JBILLI010000828.1:0-3359 GCA_044376155.1 Polyangiales bacterium | reverse complement strand
CCCGCGAGGCCGCGCAGTTCTGCTCCCGCGTGCGCCCGCCGCCGAGGCAGCGCGCGTCGTCGTTCCACCGCGCGGCGGCGTCGTCGCGCACGAGCATCGCCGCCACCCCGCCCCCGGAGAGCAGCGCCGCGCTCCCCAGCGCGGCCCACCCGAGGTGATGCAGCGTGCGGCTCACCGGCGCGGGCTCGGGCCTCACCCGCGGCGCTTCGGGCGGCGCCACCACCGCCCGCGGAGACTCCGGTACCGGGGGCGGCTGTGTCAGAACCGGCTCTGCCGCAACGACATCGCGCGCGAGCTGCACCACCACCCTCACGGTCTCGCCCGCCGAGAGGGTGACCTCCTGTCGGGCGGCGCGGTGGCCCGGCGCGCGGGTCTCGATCTCCACCGTCCCGGGCGGCAGGCGCAGCGGCTCGCGCATCGGCAACGCGGTGTCGGCGTAGCCCACCATGGACACCACCGCGTCGGGCGCGGCGCACTCCACGCGGAGCGTGCCGAGGTGTGACTCCACCGCGCGCAAGGAGAACTCCAGCGCCTCGCGCTGCGCCACGACCCACGGGTCCCGCGGCTCGGCGAGGGCCTCGCGCAGGTGCCGCGACGCGGGCTCCCAACGCTCCAGCGCGTGCTCCGCGAAGCCGATCTGCCCGGCGGCCTCGGGCGTCGGCCGCTGCGCGTAGGCCTCGCGAAACGCGCGCAGCGCCTCCTCGTTGCGCCCCGCGCGGCGGTGACCGCGGCCCTCCTCGATGTGGGCCCGGTCGTCGATCCGCTGCGCCGACGCCGACGCGCCCGCCAGCGCCACGACCAGCGCCCAGACCGCCGGCCTCACGGACATGGCACGCCCCCGCACAGGCGAAACGCCCCTGCGTCAGCTCCGACGCTGACCCGCCGCGCGGCGCCCCGGGGCGCAGACGACGTGCGGGACGGCGTCGTTCGGGCAACGGGCGGAGGTGACGCCTCGGGCGCGGCGTTGACCGCAGCAGGCGCGGCCGGGGGAGGGGTGACGGGGGCCACCACGGGCACGGCCGCAGGGCGCGGCGCGGCCACCGTCGGGGTCGCCGCAGGCGCGGCCGTCACCACGTCGCGGGCGCCCCACGGGAGCACCGCCGCCACGAGGACCATCGCCGCCGCGACGCCGCCCGCCGTCCAGCGAAGTCCGCGCGGGCTCCGCACCGCCGCGCTGGTCGCGATGCACACCTGACGCACCCGCGGGAGCAGCGTGCCCTGCGCCATTCGCGGCGCGATGGGGAGCGCGGGCGGCGCCTCGAGGCCGTAGGGCGTCGGCGCCATGCCGAAGACCTCGCGCCAGACACCACGACCCGTGCGGCTCGCGAGCGGCAGCAGCGCCAGGCCGAGCTCTCGCAGGGAGGGGTAGCGCGCGTCGGCGTCACAGTGCATCGCGCGCTCGATGACCGCCTCGAGGGCGTCGGGCAGGTCGGGCCGCAGTGACCGCGGCGGGCGGTGGTCGCCCTGCACGATGGCGTGCAGCAGGGGGTAGAGCTCGGGCGCCTCAAAGGGCAGCACCCCGGTCGCGCACTCGTAGAGGATCACCCCGAGGGCGTACTGGTCCGACCGCGCGTCGACGTGCCCGGAGCGGGCCTGCTCGGGGCTCATGTACACCGGCGTGCCGAGCATCGCGGCGGAGCCCGTGAGCCGCGGCCCGGCGCCGACGCCCGAGAGCTTCGAGATCCCGAAGTCCAACACCTTGGGCACCGTGGTGCCGTTGCGGGCGCGGGCGAGGAAGATGTTCTCGGGCTTGAGGTCGCGGTGCACCACCCCGGCCTCGTGCGCGGTCATCACCGCGGCGATGACGGGCAAGAGGAGGTCCGCGAGGCGCTCAACCGGCAGCGAGCCCTCGCGGCCCAGGAGCGTGCCGAGGTCTTCGCCCGCGAGGTGCTCCATCACCAGGTAGAGCGTGTCGCCCTCCTGCCCGACGTCGAAGACCTCGACCACGTTGGGGTGACGGATGCGCGCCGCGGCCCGGCCCTCTCGCAGAAATCGCGCGCGCGCCTCGGGGTCGAGGGCGAGCGCGGGGTGCAGGGTCTTGAGCGCGACGCGCTTCTCGAGCTCCGCGTGCTCGGCCTCGTACACCGTCGCCATACCGCCGCTGCCGATGCGGCGGAGCACCCGGTAGCGACCCAGTTGCGCCCCGTCGCGCAGCAGGGGGTCTCCCTCCACCGTCACCGCTCGCCTCGCATGTGCGCGGAGTCTACACCGCCGGCCCAGGGGCGCACCCTCAGCGCGCGCAGCGAATGCCCACGCCCACCAGCGGGAGGTCGCCGTCGACCGCGATGCCGAAGCGCGACGGCGCGCGGAGCACCTCCAGGGTGGAGAAGTACCAGCTCCCGCCGCGGATCGTGCGCGGACCCCGGGCGTCCAGTCGGCACAGCGGGTCGGTGCGTCCCTCGGCGAGGGCGCCCCAGCAGCCCGAGGGCGCGCTGTAGGGGCTGTAGCTGTCCGCGGTCCACTCGAAGACGTTGCCCGAGAGGTCCCAGATGCGCGCCCCGTCGAGGTCGGGCGATGGCGCGAAGCTCCCGACCCGCCGCGTCGCCGCGCCGTCTTCGCCCGGGCAGCCCATGAGGTTCCAGCGCGCGCGGTCACAGCGCGGCGAGGGGTCCTCGTCGCCCCACGGGTACATCCGCCCGCTGCGAAGCTCGCCCACCTCGCGACCCCGCGCGGCGTACTCCCACTCCGCGTCGGTGGGCAGCCGCCCGCCGTCCCACACGCAGAACGCCATCGCGGTGTACCAGTCCACGCAGTTGATCGGGTGCAGCTCGCGGTCGACGAAGTTCGACCAGTTGCACCCCGGGTCCTCGACGCGGGTCTGGGGCGTTCGAAGCCCTTGTGCCACAGGGAGATCGCCCGCGGGGTAGCGCACCGACGAGAGGGCCGGGAGGCCCTGCGCCACCGCCCAGAACCGCCGAAAGCGGGCGACCGTGGCCTCGTGCGCGTCGAGCACGAAGGCCCCCACGCGGATGTTCGGCTGCACCGGCGCGCCGTCGGTGACCAGCGAGGCGCTCGGGTGCCCCATGGTGAACACGCCGCCGGGCACCGACACGACACCGCATCCGCGCTCGCCCGGGTCGGGGCACGAGGTCTGCAACCGACGGACGGTCGGCGCGTCGATCACGGCGGCGACGTCTGGGGGCGCGGTGACGTCGACGCGCGCGTCGGCGACGTCTGGCGCCGCGCTCACGTCCGCGCGCGCGGCGTCGGCCCGGTCGGTGCCGGGCCTGAGCGTGGGCGCGCACGCAGTCGCCGCGACGAGCGCGGCCGTCAGGGCGTCGCGCGTGCGGGAGCGAGAGCGCAGGGGCATCGGACGACGAGAGGACGCCGAAGGTCCGTCGACGTCAAGGCGTCCGCGC
>JBILLI010000826.1:0-3364 GCA_044376155.1 Polyangiales bacterium | reverse complement strand
GCGGGGGCTGGGGGCCACGTCTCGCGAATTCGCCCTGAGAACAGGCGCATTTCAGAGATGTGTCTCGAGGTGAACCGCTTCGGTGGAAGGGCGTGGGGATGGGGGCCAACACCCGCGAACGCCCGTGAGCGCCGTGGCCCAGCCCCCTCAGGGCGACGCGCCCTCGATCGCGCGCACGGCGTCCCACACCCGCAGCCGCTCGGCGTCCTCGGGGAGAAAGAACCGCTCGCGCTGCGACAGACCATCGCCGCCGTCGCCGACGGCCTCGCGCCACGCGCGCACCCGCGACGCGAAGGGCTCCTCGCCGAAGCCCGCGTCCTCCAGGATCAACCCGATCTCGTTGCGCAGCAACGCGTTCTGCATGGTTGAACCCGCGCCACCATCGCGCGCGGACGAAGTCACCCACGCGCGGAGCTGATTCACCCGCGTCCATGCGCGCGGGAGGTCGGCGCGTCCGGCGTCGCTCGGGGTGATCCGCGGCGGCGGCAGCACGCGCCCGCCGAGCGCCGGGTTCGGCGGCGGGAAATCTCCGAGCGGGGCGACGGGTGACGGCGCGGGCGATGGCGCGGCGCGCGGCGCGGGCGGGCGAATCACGGGGCGCGCGATCACCGGCGCAGGGAGCGTGACGCTGTCGGCGCGGGGCGGCGGGAGCGCGCGGGGCGGGGGCGTTCGCGAGAGCAGAACGCGCGGGAGCCACAGCAGCGCCGCCGCGGCGATGACCAACGGCGCGAGCCACGGGAGCAGCTCCCGCGCGACGAGCGAGGCGCGGCGAGACACTCAGCGCGCGTTGTGGCGGGCGAGCACGTCGGCCACGCACGCCGTGAGGCGCTGACCCGTGGGGATGTGCAGAAACTCGTTGGGCCCGTGCGCGTTGCTCTCGGGGCCGAGCACGCCCGTGATCATGAACTGCGCCTCGGGAAAGCGCGCGCCGAGCATGCCCATGAACGGGATGGTCCCGCCCTCGCCCATGCTCATCGCGGGGCGACCGAAGTGCCGCAGGCTCGCCTCGCGCATCGCGGCGTCGAGCCACGGGGAGAAGGGCGGCGCGTTCCAGCCCGGTCCGCCCTTCTCGGCGTGCGCGCTCACCCGCGCGCCGTGCGGGGGATCGCGCAGCAGCGCGGAGGTGAGCGCCTCGGTGGCCTTCGCGGGGTCAACCCCCGCGGGGATGCGCACCGAGAGCTTCAGCGCGGTCTCGGGCCGCAGCACGTTGCCCGCGTCGGCGATGGCCGGGAGGCCCTCGGCGCCCGTCACCGAGAGCGTCGGCCGCCACGTGCGGTTCAGGATCCGCTCGGCGTTGCCCTCGCCCATCGGGATCATCCCCTCGTGCAGCGGGAACTTCTTCCACACCGCGTCGCCCAGAGCGTCGGCGGTGGCGTGGGCCTGCGCCACGCGGTCCGCGGGGATCTCCGTGTGCAGCGCGTCGAGCAGGATGCGCCCGGTGGACTCGTCCTCCACCCGCGACAGGAGCTGCCGCGCCACCCGAAAGCTCGACGGCACCACCCCGCTCGCGTCGCCCGAGTGCACGCCCTCGCGCAGCACGCCCACCCGCAGCGTCGCGGCCACGAGACCGCGCAGCGAGGTGGTGATCCAGAGCTGGTCGTAGTTGGCGCAGCCCGAGTCGAGGCACACCACCAGCGAGGGCGACCCGATGCGCGGCGCGAGGTGCTCGATGTACGCCGGGAGGTCGGTGCTCCCGCTCTCCTCGTCGGCCTCGATGAGCACGACGCAGCGGGCGTGCTTGAGCCCCTGCTCGTGCAGCAGACGAATCGCCGCGAGAGAGGCGAAGGCCGCATAGCCATCGTCGGCGCCGCCGCGCCCGTAGAGCCGATCGCCCTCGCGCACGGGGTTCCACGGAGAGAGCCCCTCGCGCCAGCCGCGCATCTCGGGCTGCTTGTCGAGGTGACCGTAGAGCAGCACGGTGTCGTGCGTGAGCCCCGTGCCCGGGATCTCCATGAGGATCACCGGCGTGCGCGGCGCGCCGCTGGGGTCGGTGAGCGCGATGACCTCCACGGTGAGCCCGGGGATCTGCTGCGCGCGGCACCAGTCGGCGATGAGCGCGGTGGCGCGGTCCATGTGACCGTTGGCCTTCCACGCGCGATCAAACGCCGGGGACTTGTTCGGGATCAGGATGTACTCGTGCAGCGCCGGGACGATCTCGGTCTCCCAGATGTGCGCAGACGACTTCGCGGCGGCTTCGACGTTCAACATGGCAGGGCCGCGACGCTATCACGCCTGCCGTCGGACCTCGGGGTACAGGTACTCCGTGAGGATGATCACGAGGTCTTCATAGAGCTCGCTGTCACCCCCGAGGCGCTGCCAGCGCGCGGTGGGCTCATCCCACATGTAGAGAATCGACCGGGCCGTGCGCCCGTTGCGCTCCCCGCCGAGGGCGAGCGCGCCGGCGTCGCGCTTCCACTCCACCACCACGTCGGCGTTGCGCCCGTCGCGCTGCAGCCGCAGCCGCTCGGCGCTGTTGCGCAGCACGCGCAGCCCCGGGAGGGCCTCTTCGCCGTCGAGCATGCGCGCGAGGGTCTCGATCTTCGCCACGCCGCGCTGCTGCAGCACGGGCTCGCCCCCGATGGCCACCTTCTCCTTCACCCGCAGGGCGAGGTCCTGGAGCAGCAAGCGCCCGCGCTCGTCGTCGTCTTCCATGGGGCGCGGAGCGTAGCAGAAGGGCTGTGCTACGGTCGCGCCCCCATGGAAGCGCTCATCGTGGCCATCGTCTTCTCGGTCCCCCTCTCGGCCATCGTGGGGTCGTACTGGGTGAAGGTGAAGCGCCTCGAACTCGAGTCGGGCGCGAAGGACGTGGAGCCCCGCCTGCGCGCCCTCGAGGCCGAGAACCGCGAGCTGCGTCAGCGCGTGGAGGTGCTTGAGACCATCGCCACGAGCGACAGCCCCGCGCGCACCCGGGTGCGGGTGGACGCGTCCCCGCGGGCCCCCGAGGGGCACGAACTCGAGGTCACGCCCGAGGCCGCGCAGCGCTCGCAGCGCGCGGGCTGAGCCTCAGAGGGTGGGGTAGTCGGTGTAGCCCTTGGGGCCCGGGGTGTAGAAGGTCGCGAAGTCGGGCGCGTTGAGCGCCGCGCCGGCCTTCATGCGCGCGATGAGGTCGGGGTTCGCGAGCCACGGCCGCCCGAAGGCCACGAGGTCGGCCTCGCCCGCGGTGAGCACGGCCTCGGCGCGGTCGCGGTCGAAGCCCCCGGAGGCGATGAAGGTCCCGCCGAAAGCCTTGCGCAGCAGAGGCTTGAACCCGTCGGGGAGGCTCGGGGCGCCCATCGACGAGTGGTCGACGAGGTGCAGGTACGCGAGGCCCAGGGAGCCCAGCGCGCGGGCGAGGTCGGTGTACTGCGCGTCGACGCTGTCGTAG
>JBILLI010000825.1:0-3370 GCA_044376155.1 Polyangiales bacterium | reverse complement strand
TCCCCCGCCTCGGGGGAAGGGTGGAGAACCCCTGTCTCAGGAATGGTCCAGTCGTCTCCAAACGCTTGGGGGACAAAGCGTCTCGCCTCACACCGCCCGTCTCCCATGCTCGTGGACCATTCCTGACACAGGGGTTCTCCACCCTTCCCCCGAGGCGGGGGAAGGGCCGGGGATGGGGGCCGCGCGACGCGCGCATCCCCCGGCGCCAGGGGGCGCCTCAACCGCCGCCCAGCATCGCGCCGATGCCCGCGTCGACGCCCGCACGCCCCGCGGCCGACGAGCCGCTCAGCACGCGCCGCGACTCGGCGTTGTCGTCGGCCTGCACGCCCTGCAGCGACGCGCGGAGGTGGGGCGTGGCCGCGCGACGGAGGGCGGCCTGCGCCACCGCGGGGTGCTCGGTCTCGACCTCGCGCCACCCGGGGGTGTCGGCGAGCCCCTGGCGCAGCAGGTGGGCGGCCTCGAGCGAGCGCAGCACGCCGCGCTCCGTGGCCTCCATCGTCGACGCGCGCAGGGCGAGGGCCTCGGGGCCGCCGGGCTCGCTCGGGCTCGGCGCGGGGCCGAGGGTCTGCTGCAGCACCCGCTGCACGGCCTGCCCCGCGACCTGCGCGACGATGGGTCCCGCGGGGCCCAGGGCCGACGAGACCGCTTGCAGCGCAGGGCCCGCGAGCGCACCGACGGCGCCCTGCGCGAAGCCGCTGAGGAGGTTGCCGAGGTTCGGGCGCTGCCCCGACATCAGCGCGCCCACCACCTGCTGGATGGCGCCGCCGACGAACTTGCTCACGAGGGCCTGGAGGGGACCGGGGAGCCCCGCGATGGCCGCGCCGAAGCCGCGTTGCATGGCCGCTGCGAGGTTGGGCGGCTGCGCGGTCTTGGGCTTGTCGCCGTCGGGGCAGTTGATCTTGACCAGCGCCCCTTTGATCTCGACGAGCTTCTTGCCGTGCACCCGAATGGTCTCGGCCTTGAGCACGATCTCCTTGCGGGTCATGAGGATCGAGCTGTCGCCGACAGTGAGCGAGAGGGTCACGCCGGCGTTCACGGAATAGTTCATGTCGACGCCCAGGGAGGCGCCCGAGAGGCCGTGCACCTGGCTGTCCTGGTTGCCCATGACCTCCTTCGACTCGTTGCCGCCGACCATGGTCTGGCGGTTGTTGCCGATGGCGTTGCTCTCGTTGGCCTCGACGGACTTCACCCGGTGGCGCCCCACCGTGACGGACTGGTCGTTCTTGACCAGCACGTCGTGGTTGCGCTCGGCCTGCATGAAGACCTGCTCCTGGCCCGCGAGGTCCTCGAAGCGCAGCTCGTTGAAGCCCCCGGTCTGGGGCGACGACGACGACTTCAGGGTGCTGCGGGTCTTGTCGCCGGGGAGCTCGTAGGGGCTGTTGTTCTCGCCGTTGTAGACCGACGAGATCACCAGCGGCCGGTCGGGGTCGCCCTCGAGGAAGGTGACCACCACCTCCATCCCGATGCGGGGGATGTACGTGAAGCCCCAGCCCGCGCCGCCCCAGCTCTGGGCCACGCGGATCCAGCAAGAGCTCTGCTCGTTCTCCTGCCCGAGGCGGTCCCAGTGGAACTGCACCTTGATGCGGCCGTGAAAGTCCGTGAAGATTTCCTCGCCCGCGGGGCCCACCACGCGTGCGGTCTGAATGCCGTGCACGATGGGGCGGGGGAGGGTGCGCAGCGGGCGGTAGACCACGCTGGCGGGGATGCACCGGAACGAGTTCTCGTACCGCTGCGGCATCGACTCGATCTCGATGTCGAAGCCCGACTCGCGCATCGCCGCGAGGAGCGTTCGGCTGAGCCGCACCTCCTCGGGGATGGTGTCGAAGGCCCGCACGCGGTGCTCCACCGAGAGCAGGAGGTAGCGCTGGTCGAGCTCGCTGCGGAGGTGCCCGCGGAGCTCGAAGACCGCGCCCGGGATGAACGCCGTGACGAGCCCGCGGCCGCTGCCCACGCGCGCCGCCACCTGCTGCGCCTCGAAGCGCACGCGGGCCTGACGCCCGCCGTCGTGCATGGGGTACGCGCGGGTCTCGTCGTCGTACTCGTAGAGGCTCACCCGCGAGGGGTACTCGTACATGGGCCGACCGCCGCGCTCCGACGGGAACGACGGGCTCATGTCGAGCATCGCCCGCGGCCGGGTGAAGTCGTAGTCGCGGATCATCAAGCCGGTGGGCCGCAGCTCGCTCCCGAGCTGGAACATCGTCACGCCCTCGCGCGACACCGTGGCCGCGTTGGCGTCGACCACGTCCACGGTGGGCCCTCCGCCCATCACGTCGACCTCGGGCCAGGTGTGCCCGTCTTCGGCGAGGTGCAGCGCCTCGGTGCCGTCGCCGTCGTGCGTGAAGTAGTGCGCGACGCCCTCTTCTTGCAGCAGGCGCAACGCGAACTTGAGGTCTGACTCGCCGTACTGCACGCAGAACTCCCGCGCGGGGTGCTGCGCGAGCGCGCCGGGGAAGCGCAGCTCGTTCTCGCCCGTGTAGAGCACCGCCCCCTGGACCACCGCGCGCACGATGTCGACCACGGGCATCTCTTGAAAGATCCGGGTGTCGACGCGCTGCGTGAGGGCCCACAGCCGCGGGACCACCACCACCTTGGCGAAGCGGTGCGAGGCGGTGCTCCCGAGGTCCTCGACCCGGCGGACCACCCCCTTGAGACGTCGCACGGCGCCCGCGCGGGTGAGCTCCAGCACCGCGGGCTGACCCAGCATCGCGTCGGGGGGCGGCGCGTCGAGCGCGCTGGAGACGATCACGTCGGCCTCGTAGAGCGCCGAGATCTCCTCGCGGATCTTCGCCACCAGCACCGTCCAGGGCGCGTCGCCGCACCCGAACGCAACGTCGATTTCAGGGAGTGCCATCGGGGCGTACCCTACGCGAAGGCGGAGGGTCGGGAAACGATCAGCCCCGTGACCATCCCGTCGCTTGCACGGCGCAGGCAGATGGGCGATGCCCCCGGGCGCCGCGATGATGACCCCCCAGGACGCGCTCGCGCTGCCGCAACCGCCTGCAGATTGTACGGTCCCCTACGGTCTCCTGCCGGCGCAGCGGGGTGATCTGCGTCTGCCGCGCGAGGTGACCTCGGCGCCGCTGGTGGTGCTGCTCCACGGCGGGTGCTGGGAGGCCTCGGTAGACCGCGGGCACCTCTCGCTCTTCGCCGAGGCCCTGCGCGCCCGCGGGGTCGCGAGCTGGAACGTCGAGTACCGCCGCGTGGGCGAGGATGGCGGGGGATGGCCCGGCACCTTTGACGACGCGCGCGCGGCCCTGGCGCAGCTCCCCGCGCTCGCCGCGGCGCACCCCGTGGACCTCTCCCGCGTGCTGCTCCTCGGGCACTCCGCGGGCGCGCACCTCGCGCTCTGGCTCGCCAGCGTCGACCCCGC
>JBILLI010000824.1:0-3371 GCA_044376155.1 Polyangiales bacterium | reverse complement strand
CGGCGAAGAGCGCGGCGAGGGTCTCCCACCCTAAGGGGGTCGGGGTCGCGCCGGGGAGCACCAGCCGTCCCGTGAGCACCTGTCGAATGAGCACCCCGATGGGACCATCGCTGGGCTCGCGGGTGGTGCGCACGCGCATCCCCCGGGCGCGCAGGGCGTCAGCGAGACGGGCGGTCTGCGTGGTGGTCCCGGCGCCGTCGATGCCTTCGAGGACGATGAACGGGGCGTCGCGCATGGGTCCGCGGGGGTCTCGCACAGATCCCGAAGGGGCGGTGAGTTTTTCGCGCGCGCCGGGGCTGTGGTAGACCCGAGGTACCCATGAGCACACCCGTCGACCGCCGTCACTTCCTGGGCACCGTCGCCGCCGGCGCCGTCACCACCGCGGGCCTCGAAGCCCTCGCGCAGACCAACCCCACCCCGGCCGAGACCGCCGACAACCCCTTCGCGGCGACGCCCCCCGCGGGCTTCTCGCCGATGAACCTCCCGGGCCGCGTGGTGCGGGTGAACAAGCCCGACTCGCTGCGTCCCGGGGGGCTCTTTCCCAAGCCCGAGGCCGCCCGCGAGATGGTGGGCCGCGCGGTGATGGAGCTCTCGGGACAGACGGACCTCGCGCAGGCGTGGCGTCGCTTCGTGCACCCCAACGACCGCGTGGCGATCAAGGTCAACGGCCTCGGTCTGCGCAACATGGCCTCGAACAAAGAGACCGTGGTGGCCATCATCGAAGGGGTCATGGCCGCGGGCGTGCCCGCGAACCAGATCTGGGTCTACGACCAGTGGGACAGCTTTCTGGCCGCGACGCGCGTGAACGCCCGGGCCGTGCCCGCGGGCGTGCGGGTGCTCTGCCACAACGCGGAGCGGCTCTCGGCGCAGACCCGCGTGGCCTCGGGCCGCACGAAGTACGCGCTGCCGCTGCTCGAAGCCACCGCGGTCATCGGCGTGCCCCTCATCAAGGACCACTCGCTCTGCGGCTTCACGGGCGCGCTGAAGAACATGACCCACGGGTCCATTGAGAACCCCGAGGCGTTCCACCGTCACCTCTGCTCGCCGCAGATCGCGGAGCTGTACTCGCACGAGGCGATCCGCTCGCGCGTGCGCCTGCACGTGATGGACGCGTTCAAGGCCGTGTACCACGGCGGCCCCCGCGACAACCCCGCGTGCCGCGTGCAGTTCAACGCCGTCTTCGCGAGCACCGACCCCGTGGCCCTCGACCGCGTGGGCAGCGACATCGTCGACCAGCTCCGCACGCAGAACCGCATGACCACCCTCGCCGCGCGGGGCCTGCCTGTGCGCTACCTCGAGAGCGCCGAGACCCTCGGGCTGGGCGTGGCGAACCGCGACCGCATCCAGATCCGCGCCGTCGACCTCACCTGACCGCCGCCTGATCCCCGCTGCCCATGTCCGCCCAACGCCTCACGGCCATCGACGAGGGACACGGCCCTCCGGTGGTGCTTGTCCACAGCAGCGGGATGTCGTCGCGCCAATGGCGCAAGCTGGTGGATCACCTCTCGGCGTCGCACCGGGTGGTCGCGCCGGACCTCCTGGGTTCGGGCGCCAACCCACCCTGGACCGATGACCCCGCGTTTCAGATCGATGACGAACTCGACGCGCTCGACGCGTGGGTGACCGACGTGGGCGGGCCGGTGCACCTCGTGGGGCACTCCTACGGCGGGCTGCTCGCGCTGCGGCTCGCGCGACGCGACCCCGCCCGCGTGCGGTCGCTCACGGTGTACGACCCGGTGGCGTTCGGGGTGCTCGCGCGCACCGACCCCGACGAGACCGACGCGGTGCTGCGCGACGCGTCCCTCGGCGGCGGCGACCGCTGGTTCGAGGCCTTCGTCGACTTCTGGAACGGCCCCGGCGCCTGGCGCGCGTTGCCGGGACCGACCCGGGACGGCTTTCTGCGTGTGGGGCGCAAGGTGTTTCGCGAGGTGAGCGCGCTGCTCGACGACCGCACACCCGCATCGGCGTACGACGGCATCACCGCGCCCACGCTGCTGCTCTCGGGGGAGCACACGCCGCGGGCGGCGCGACGGGTCGCGGAGATCCTCGCGGGAGCGTTGCCGACGGCGCAGCACGAGGTCGTGGCGGGGGCGGGGCACATGGGTCCGCTCACACACGCTGGGGCGGTCAACGCGCGCATCGTGGCGCACCTCGCCGCGAACGAGCCCGGCTGATCGTCGAGGGCAGTGGGGCTCGCGGCGTCGTTCACGCGCCGGGTGAACGGTTCACGCGCCGGGTGATCCCCAACGATGCGGAGCACACACACGCGCCCAGACACTCCCGTGGGCGCGTCGGAGGTGGTTGAGCTCGACGCGCACGGCGCACGGGCGCTCCGTCCCGTCGCCGCGCCGCACGACCGCGTCGGGGTCGTCGACGCACACGCCATCACCGAGCGGGAGCGACGGGGCCACCACGAGCCCGCGGGAGGTGATGTCGAACACGTCGTCGATGCGCACGAGCCGCCGCCGCGCGGTGCTTACGGCGGGAACCTCGCGATGACCTCGATGAGGCCCACAATGTGCGCGTTGAACGCGTCGAGCGCCTCGGCGGGCACCCACAGCTCGGCGTGCACCGCGGCGCCCACCACCTCGCGTCGGTAGCGCGCGAGGAAGTCGGTCTCCCCCCGAAGCGCGTCACGTAGTTCGCGTCGTTGGAGGGGACGTTCCAGTCGCGCGCGATGCCCACGGCATGCGCACATCACCGCCCCGCGTCACACCGTGGTCAACCCGTGGTGTCACACAACCGCTTGGGCTGTAGTGAGTTCGGCGCGAGAAGATCCCTACCGATCGCGACCGAGGAGGGCGGTTCCCTCACCCTTCATGAAAGACGTCGACGGCGCGCGTCGCGGTGGTGGCGCGGTCGAACCAGGCGTCGAGCGTCGCGAGGTCTTCGCACGCGAGCACCTGCGACACGGTGGACTCGTCCACTGGCACCCCGCGCCGCGCGAGCAGCCGCAGCACCATGACGGCGCGACCGCGGGCCTCTCCGCGGGCCTCTCCGCGGGCCTCTCCGCGGGCCTCTCCGCGGGCCTCTCCGCGAGCCTCTCCGCGGGCTTCTCCGCGGGCCTCTCCGCGAGCCTCTCCGCGGGCCTCACGCGCGGCCAGGGCGCGCTCGATGACCTTGTTGCGCGTGGCGAGCAGGGACTGCGCGACGACGTCGTCAGCGAGCACGCGGTCGACCAGCGCGCCCGCGGGGATGGGCACGGTGAAGCAGCGGTCGGTGATCTCGTCGGTGGGCGCGAGGGGGGTCCAGCCTTCGGCGTCGTGGTTCCACTCGTAGACCGTGCGATCGGCGATGCGCACGCAGAGCACCCGACGCACGCCGCGGGTGATGAACTTTTCGGCCTTCACCGTCGCGTGCGAGAGGCGCTC
>JBILLI010000161.1:0-12417 GCA_044376155.1 Polyangiales bacterium | reverse complement strand
CCGCCTGGGGGCGATCCGGGACTCGTCGTTCACGCTCCGTCGCCTGTCGTCGTTCGCGGAGCCCATCGTCTGCGCGCCGGTCGTCGCCGCGCAGCTGGCGCACGCCTCTCGCCCCCGCGAGCTCGCCGCCGCGCCCTGGGTGCGACACTCCCTGCTGAAGGGCTCGCGCACGCTGCGCTTCACCGGACCGGGCGGCGCCGTCGACGAGGTCACCCCCGACGTGCGCGCCGAGGCGAACACCGGGCTCTCGCTGCTCTCGCTGCTGCTCGGCGGCGCCGGGGTCGGCTGCCTGCCCGAGTACCTCCTGCGCGAGCACCTCGCCACGCGTCGGCTCGTGCGGTTGTGCGTCGGGTGGTCCTGGAAGGAGGTGCACCTCCACGCGCTCCTCCCCCCGCGCGCGGCCATTCGTCCGGTGCATCGCGCGTTCGTTCGGGCGCCGGAGCGCGAACTGGCGACCGACGCGCT
Organism: Polyangiales bacterium; assembly: GCA_044376155.1. Taxonomy (GTDB): domain Bacteria; phylum Myxococcota_A; class Polyangia; order Polyangiales; genus JAWKRB01. The sequence goes on along the minus strand of JBILLI010000161.1, from coordinate 11,952 downwards.
GCGGTGGCCGCGCGCAAGGGTGTGATCGGCGGGCGCGACGACGCCCGCGCCCACGGAGACGATGCTGCGCTGCCCGTTCGAGGCGTCGGTGTTGTAGAACGTTGCTCATGCGAAGCGCACGGGCACTGGCCGTTGTCCTCGGGCTGCTCGGCGGGTGCGCGGAGACCCGCGGCGGCGGCTTCTCGAACGTCCTCCCCGACGACGCGACCGCCGCGGCGGACGTCACCGTCGAGGACCTCCCCGCCGTGACCGACGCGACGGTCGCCGACCTCACGGCGCCCGCGGACCTTCCGACTCCGCGCGACGTTGCGCACACCGACGCAGGGGTCGACGCGCCCGCCGCGACCGACGCGCGCGCGGATGTCTCCGCCGTGGACGTTCGTCCGACCGACGTCCCCGCCGCCGTCGATGGCGGCGTGTGTGGCGCCCGCGACCTCGGCGCGCGAACCGGCCCCGCCCTCGCGACCGGGGCCACCTCGGGCGGCCCCTCGACCCTCGAGGGCACCTGCGGCGGCGACGCCGTCGACGAGGCGGTCTTCACCTGGGTCGCGCCCAGCGACGGCGACTACGACTTCACCACCGACGGCTCCGACTTCGACACGGTGATCTACGTGCGCGACGGCCTGTGCACCGAGAGCGAACTCGCGTGCAACGACGACGACGAGAGCCTGCAGGGCAGGGTGATCGTGCCCCTGGTCGCGGGGCAGCGGGTGACGGTCGTCGTCGACGGGTACGACACCAACGCCGGCAACTATGTGCTGGGCATCACCCCGGTCGGCGCCGCGGACGCCGGTGCGCCGACGGACTGAGCGTTCGTGCGACGGCGGCCGTCTACGCGATCGCGCTTCCACCCCGCGGCGCGACCGCACCATACTCCCTCCCTGACATGACCGACCCGACGGACCCTCGCCCCCGGCTCTGGGCGCCCTGGCGGATGGAGTACATCCGCGGGCCCAAGGAGCACGGCTGCATCTTCTGCCGCTACATCGCCGAGGACGTCTCCCGCTGGCGCGAGCGCCTGGTGCTCTGCCGCCGCGCCGACGCCTTCGTGATGCTGAACAAGTACCCCTTCGCGTCGTCGCACGTGATGGTGGTGCCCGCGCGGCACGCGAGCGACCTCGGCGAGCTCACCGAGGCCGAGCACGCCAACCTCTTCGAGCTCGTGCGCGCCACCGCGTCGGCCCTGCGCGTTGCGGTCAACGCCGAGGGGATCAACATCGGGATCAACCTCGGCGCCCCCGCGGGCGCGGGCATCGCCGAGCACCTTCACGTGCACCTCGTGCCCCGCTGGCGCGGCGACCTGAACTTCATGCCCGTCATCGCCGACGTGCGGGTCATGCCCGAGTCCCTCGACGCGACCTACTCCCGCCTGCTGCCCTACTTCCGCCCCCTCGGCGAGGCGCCCCCCGAGCCGCCTCCGCCACCTCCCCCCGCAGCCACCCCCGCGCGCCCTCGCGCGAAGAAGAAGCGGTGAGCCCCGCAGTCCCCCGCGCTGGCGGGAATCACCCCGCCGTGCGAAACACTCGCCCCACCGGATGTCCTCTGTGAGCGACCCCTCTCCCCTGGCGCAGCGTCGACGGCGTCAGGTCTTCGCCGCGGTCACCCTCTCGGCCCTCGCCGCGCTGCTCGTCGCCGCGCGCGCGGTGCTGCTGCCCTTCGTGCTCGGCGCGCTCCTCGCGTACGTGCTCGACCCGGTGGTCGACGGAATGATGCGCATCCGCGTCGGCGCCCGGGGTGTGCCCCGCTGGGTCGCCGTGCTGGTCATCTACATCACCCTCATCACGACCCTGGTGGTGACCTCCATCGCGGTGGTCCCGAGGCTCGTGGGCGAGGTGCGGAGCTTCGCCACCATTGAGGTGCCCTCGATGCGCCGACGCGCGGAGTCCACCTGGATCCCGCGGGTCACCCCCTGGGTCGACCGCCTGCAGCGCACGCTCGGCAGCGCGCCACAGCCCGCCGCCGCCCCGGTGGCGCCCGCGAACGACGACGACGGCGACGGCCACCCCGACCCCACCCTCAAGATCGAGCCCGTGCCCGGCGGGGGCTACCGGGTGCACCTGCCCCCGAGCGGCGTCGAGGTCACCCAGGTCGACGAGCACCACTACCGCGCCGCGCCCGTCATGCGCCGCGACCAGCGGAACGGCGGCGCCCTGCAGGAGCAGCTCCGGCGCCTCGGCGCGGGGCACGTCGGCGACATCGTGCGCATCGGCCGAGGGGTCATCGGCGGGGTCATCGGCGGCATCTTCGCGTTCTTCATGACCCTGATGATCTCGGCCTACCTCCTCGTCACCGAGGCCAAGATCTTCGGGTTCCTGCGGAGCTTGTTCCCCCCCGAGAGCCGCGAGGCCTTTGACGAATACCTGCGCAACCTCGACCGCGGGCTCTCGGGCGTGGTGCGCGGGCAGCTCATCATCTGCGCGGTGAACGGCGCCCTCTCGGCCGTGGGCTTCGCCCTCGCCGAGTTGAAGTACTGGCCCACCCTCGCGGCCATCGCCACCGCGTTCTCGATCATCCCGATCTTCGGCACCATCCTCTCGTCGGCCCCGGCGGTGCTGCTCGGGCTCACGCAGAGCTTCGGCACCGGCATCTTCGTGCTCCTCTGGATCATCGGCATCCACCAGCTCGAGGCCAACCTGCTGAACCCCAAGATCATGGGCGACTCGGCGAAGATCCACCCCGTGCTGGTGGTGTTCTCACTGCTCGCAGGGGAGCACCTCGGGGGCATCCTCGGCGCGCTCCTCGCGGTGCCCGTGATGTCCATCGCGCAGACGACCTTCCTCCACTGGCGCAAGTACGCGCTGGCCTACGGCGACCCTCCGCGCAACAGCGAGCTGCCGTGAGGCGGCTCGTCGCGGCGGCGCTGCTCGCGGCGTGCGGCGCGAGGAGCGCGCTCGAGGTCGACGCCAGCGCGCCCGACGGCACCACCGCCGACCGCGGCGACCCCCGGGACCTCGCCCCGGAGGTGTGCACCGACGCGCCGATCTCCCTGCAGCGCAACGAGTTCGTCGCGCTCCTGGCCGTGGATCGCTCGGGCTCGATGAGCCTGGACCTCCAGGGCAACAACGGCGTGCCGCGGCGGTGGGACGTGCTGCGCGCGGTGCTCCCCGGCGCCCTCGCGGCGGTCGACCCCGCGGTGCGGCTCGGCGCGCTGCTCTACCCCGCCGGCGGGGCGCAGGAGTGCGCGGGGCCCACGGGGCTCGCGGTGCCCTTCGGCCGCGCCAACGGCGGCGCCATCGCGCAAGCGCTGGAGGTCGCCGCGCCCACCGGGCGCACGCCGACCTTCGCCGCGCTGGTGCAGGCCGAGCGACTGCTCGCGGGCGCGAACGTGACGGGGCCGCGCGCGGTGATCCTGGCGACCGACGGGGGGCCCAACTGCAACGGCGCGCTCGACGGCGACCGCTGCGTGTGCGCGGCCACCACCCTGGGCACCGGGCGCGACGAGTGCCGCGCGGATCCGTCCCTGTGCCTCGACGACGCGCGGGCCGTGGCGCAGGTGCAGGCCATGGCGCAGCGGGGCGTGGCCACCTACGTCATCGGCATCGACGGCGATCGACAGCCCGAGCTTGTTGATGTGTTGCGACGTCTCGCCATCGCGGGCGGTCGACCGAACCCCGCCGCGGGGCGGGCGTACTACTCCGTGCAGCGCCCCGAGGACCTCGACGCGGCGGTGCGGGCGGTGACGCGCTCCCTGGCCCGCTGCACCCTCTCCGCCAGCGCGCGGCCGCCCGCCCGCGCGACGCTCACCCTGCGCATCGCGGGCGTCGACACCGCGCGCGACCCGACCCACACCGAGGGGTGGGACTGGTCCACCCCCGACGGGCGCGAGCTCGCGCTCTTCGGCCGCGCGTGCGACGCGGTGGCGGCGGGCGCGGCGGTGAGCCTCGACGCGCGCTGCGCGCCCTGAGCCCTCAAGCTCCGCCCCGCGCGACCCGTTCTCTCGCTTCGCCCGCGATGACCCTCGCCGCCGACTCACTGCCGCCCATGCCCAACGATCCGCCGCGGATCCTCTGCGTCGACGGCGACGATTTGCGCCGCGCGCGCATCGTCGCGACGCTGCTCTCGGAGGGCTACGTCGTCGACGGCATGCGCGAGGGCGACGCCGTCTCGGAGTACGTGCGCTCCGCGGCGCCGGACCTCATCCTGCTCGACACGGGCGTCGACGACGAGGGCTTCGCGCGCTGCGGCGAGCTGCGGATGATCGATGAAGCGCGGCTCGTGCCCATCATCCTGCTCGACCGCGGCGGCTCCGAGGAGGCCCGGGTGGTGCGCGGGCTCTTCGCGGGCGCCGACGACTTCTTCGCCGCGGCGGACCGCGTGCACGAGCTCCTGGCGCGCGTGCGGGTGCAGCTCCGCAACCGCCGCGACCGCTGCCTGCTGGCGTGGGCGCGGCAGCAGCGGGCGTCGTTTCGCCGCGCCGCGCTGGTGGATCCCCTGACGCAGATCTACAACCGACGGGCGGCCGACGAGGCGCTGGAGGAGATCCTGCGGGCGGGCGGGGCGGCGATGGTGCTGCTGCTCGACATCGACCACTTCAAGCGCGTGAACGACACCTGGGGCCACGCCGCGGGCGACAAGGCCCTGCGCTCGGTGGCGAGGGTGCTGCAGAGCGTGACCCGGCAGGGCGACGTGCTCGCGCGCTTCGGCGGCGAGGAGTTCATCGTGATCGCCCGCGGCGCGCCCGCCGACCGCGCCGAGCGCGTGGGCGAGCGCTTTCGACAGTGCGTCGCTGACGCCCGGTTGGACCCGGGCGCGGGGCCCGAGCGCGTCACCGTCTCGGTGGGCGTCTGCGCGTGGGACGGCGCGGGCGCGAGGCCGCGCGCCGAGGAGCTGGTCGCCCTCGCCGACGAGGCCCTCTACGCCGCCAAGCGCGACGGCCGGGACCGGGTGCGCGTGCGCGTCTGCGCCCAGGCCTCCCGCGCGCCGGGGGTGCGGGTGTCGAGCGTATGAACACCGACGAAATCACCGCCCGCCTCGCCCCCGAGGTGGAGCGCCGCACCGTGGACCTCCCCGTGCTGTCGCGCAACGCCGCGGAGATCCTCCGCGTGGCGCGCGACGCCGACATGGACTTCAACGCCGTGGTGCGCCTCGCCGAGGCCGACCCCACGCTCGCGGCGAAGCTGCTCAGCGTGGCCAACAGCGCCCTCTACGCCCGCGGCGGCCCGGTCACCGCGGTGCGGCAGGCGACGGTGCGCCTCGGCGCCTTCGCGCTGCGAGACCTTCTGTTCATGTCGGTGTACGGCGCGGCGCTCTTCGAGGTCCCGCGCTTTCACGAGCTCGTCGAGGGCGTGTTCGCGCACTCGGCCAGCGTCGCGAGCATCGCGCGGCGGCTCGCGCGGCGGGTTCAGCTCGACGGCGACGCGGCGTACCTCGCCGGGCTGCTGCACGACATCGGCCGCGCGCGGTGCATCAAGATCGCCGCGCGGCTGCTCCCCCGCACGGTCGACGCAGACGCCCTGCGCGCCGCGGTGGACGAGCTCCATCCTCGCGCGGGCGCCGTGGTGGTGCGCGCGTGGCGGCTGCCCGAGAGCCTCGCGGCGGTGTGCGAGCGGCACCACCACCCTGACGGAGATCCCCTCGTGCGCACCGTCCACGCGGCGGACCTCCTCGCCCACGCCGCGCGCGACGACGCCCGGGTGGACCCCACGCGCCTGCGCTTCGCGCTGCTCGGCGCCGACGTGCCCGCGGACCTCCACGCCGACCTCATCGCCGCCGTGCGCGACGAGGAGCGCGCGGCGGGGCCGCTGCGCGCGGGGCGGGCGGCGAATTCGTCCTGAGCCCGCGTTGACGACGGCCCGCGGGTCGCGCTTCGATCGCGCCCGTCGGAGGTCCACGCCGCGCCCTCGCAGGGAGGTGCCGCGCGTCTCGGACCCCCGCACGGAACCACCCGATGCGCAGCAGACTCTTCTTGGCCTTCGCCGCGACCGCCGTCGCCGCGTGCAGCAGCCCCACCGGCGGAGGGGGCGACACCGACGCCTCGGTGACCCCGACCGACGTCCCCGCGGTGGACGTGCCCACGACCGACACCCCCGCCGCCACCGACGTGCCCCGCGACGCGCCCCGCGACGCCGCCACCGGGCCCACGTGCAACGGCGTGCCCATCGAGAACGTCGAGACCCTCGGCATGCGCAGCGGCACCACCCTGCGCTTCAGCGGCAACAACAACAGCGCGAGCAACTCCACCACCCGCGGGATCCAGAGCGGCAGCACCACCGCGCCGTGCAACTTCCGCACGCAGTTCCAGCGCGTGTTCATCTACACCCTGCGCGGCAACGCCTCGCTGCGGGTCTCGACCTCGAACCCCGGCACCAGCGCCGACTTCGACACCACCCTGGTGCTCTACAACGGCCGCACCTGCCCGACCTCGTTCCGCTCGCTCTTCTGCAACGACGACGACCCCACCGCGGCCATGTCCGCGAACCGCTTCACCTCGCGGATCATCACCCAGGGCTTCGCGATGGGCGAGACCGTGCTCATCGGCGTCGGCGGCTACGCGGTCCCCACCGGGCAGATGGCCAGCGGCGAGCCGCAGGGCAACTTCGAGCTCAGCATCGAGGAGCTCCCGCTCATCGCCGACGGCGCCGCTTGCCGCCGCGACGGCTCCACCGGCGCGTGCGGGATCAGCTCCACCTGCGTGGCCGAGACCATCCTCGCCGACGCGGGCGCCTGCCGCGCGAACGGCAGCGTCCCCGGCGCGCGCTGCTCGATGACCACCTGCGGCATGGGCCTGGAGTGCGACACCGACCGCGACCTCTGCTTCCGCCGCATGCCCGACGGCATGCCCTGCGACCGCTTCTCCGACGGCTGGGCGCGCTGCGGCGCGAGCTCCAACTGCGTCTCCGCGGGCACCGGCAACGTCACCGGCACCTGCCGCGCCTTCGGCAGCGTCGCGAACACCGAGTGCGCCCCGGGGAACATGTGCGCCATGGGCCTGAGCTGCCGCAGCGCCGCCACCACGCCCACCTGCGGCCGCCCCGCCGACATGGACGGGCGCTGCAACGCCACCGACTCCGTGTGCCCCACGGGGCAGAGCTGCGTGAGCGATGACCCCGCCGTGTTCCAGGGCCGCTGCCTCGAGCCCGGCGCGGCCCTCGGCGCGCCCTGCACGGGCACCTGCGGCATGGGGCTCACCTGCAACACCGCCGCGACCACGCCCACGTGCGTGCGCACCGTGATGACCGGCGAGCGCTGCTCGGCGCGGGAGCCCTGCCCCATGGGCAACACCTGCTACCTCACCAACCTCGTCGACCGCTTCCGCGGCACCTGCTTCGCGCCCGGCGTCATCGGCGGCCCCTGCCGCGCCACCGGTACGGCGTGCGACATGGGCGTGTGCTCCAACACCATGACCCCCGCGAGCGGCCGCTGCTTGCGCGAGGTCGCCATGGGCGGCGCGTGTGAGCTCGTGGGCCCGACGCGCTGCGCCACCGGCACCACCTGCGTGCGCAACGCGGGCAGCACCACCATGGGCACCTGCCGCGAGGCGGGCACCGCCGCGGGCGCAGCCTGCCGCACCATGGGCACCCGCTGCGACGGCATGCTCGTGTGCTCGTCGATGACCGGCGCGGGGCTCTGCCAGGAGCCCAGCACGGCGATGTGCGACCCGCGCTTCAACACCCGCGTGTGTCCGATGAACCAGACCTGCCGCGCGACGAGCTACGAGGCTGGCGGCTGCGCGGCGCCCTCGGCGATGGAGATGGAGCCCAACCAGGGCACCGACTCGGCCCAGGCGATGACCGGCGCCGCGGGCACCGTGCGCGGCGCGCTCGGGCGCTTCGACACCGACTGCTTCACCGTCGACGTGCCCGCCACCGGCCGGGTGTTCGCGCGGGTCTCGGCCCCCACGGGCTTCTGCTACACGGGCACCGCGGTGCTCGCCGTCGACCTCTACAACGCCGCCGGGCGTTGGCTCGGCAGCAACACGAACAGCGGGCCCTTCGGGTGTCCGATGATCGACGGCGCCGACTCGGCGGGCTCGCGGGTGTTCCCCTGGGCCGCGGGCCTCGCCGCCGGGCGCCACACGCTGTGCGTGCGCAACCCTGACGCCGCCCGCGCCGCGGTGCCCGACTACGTGCTCGACTGGTCCGTCAGCACGCCCTGACCCGTGCGTATCAGCAACCGCTGACCGCTCCATTGGGGTGAACCCCGATTCCTTCAAGTCACACCGCGCTCGGGCCGTCTGAACCCCGCGATGGTGCCCCGCAGATACACCCAGTCCGCGCTCGTCGTGGCCAGCCGTGACCCCGCCGTGTGCCGTCCCATCTCTGAGGCGCTCACCGCGGTCGACGTGGTGGTGCAGCGCCTCGTCTCCCGCATCGGACGCGCCGAGGAGGTCGTCTCCCGCGCCGACACCGAAGGCGGCGTGCCCATCGTCGTGTCGAGCAGCGCGACGCCCCACGCGATCCACCTCCTCGCAGAGATGATCGGCTGCGACGCCCTCCCGGGGCGCCCCTACGTCTTCGTCACCGACGACGACGTCACGGCCTCGCTCGCGGCCGAGGACGTCGAGCGCGCGCTGCCCCACAGCACCGACCGCGTGCTCGTGACCTCCCTCACCGACCTCGGCCTCGAGACCACCCGCGAGCTCCTGCGCATGCACCTCAGCCGCGCGTGCGCGTCGTACCTCGGGCGCTCCCCCCGGGCGGCCCGGGTGCTCCCCGCGCCGGTGACCGAGATGCCCTTCGGCGAGCGGGTGATCAACGACATCGACCGCCGCGCCATGCAGCGCGGCCAGTTCAAGCTCGACGCGCTGCGCCTGCCGCGCTTCTAGTTCTCGCGCCCCGCGCGTAGCATCGCGCGCATGTCCGCCCGGACCCTCTCCTTCGCGCTCGCCGCCCTGCTCCTCCCGCTCTCTGCCCGCGCCCAGACCGGCGCGTGTGGGGAGGGCTTCGTCGACTGCGCCAGCGCGCCGCTGGCCTTTCGACACCGCGTGGGGCTGCCCATCAACATCGACCTCGACACGGGCTGGGTGCCCGCGGGGCTGCCGGTGCAGGCGCGCTTTCGCGCGGCCCTCGTGGGCGGCACCGAGGTCGCGATGAACGGACAGCTCGTCGCGGGGTGGCCCACGCCCATGGTGCTCCAGGTGCGCGGCGACGAGAACGGCGGACGCCTCTCCGTGGACTACGGCGTGCAGCTCAACGCGCGCGTTCGGTTGAACCTCGACACCGGGGTGGGCAGCGCGAACTGGGAGGGCGCGGTCCCCTACGTGCCGATGATTGATTTCCGTGCGACGGCGATGACCCCGTTCACCCCGTGGGCGTGGGAACCGCCCGTGAGCGTGCGCGGAATGACCCCGCGGCAGCGCGTCGCCGAGATCCCGCTCACCGACGCCATCGTGCGCATCCCGGGGATCTCCGGCGGGTTCACCATCGAGATCTCCGCGGAGATCGAGGCGAGCTGGCAGTCGCGACGGATCACCTTCGGCCTCGACGCCGACCCCATCACCCCGACCATGCCGCGCACGCAGGCGCGCTACAACACGGGCGCCTCGGTGGAGTACTCCCCGCGGATGGAGGGCGAGTTCGCGCACACCGGCACGCTGCACGTGTACCCCTCGCTCTACGTCTCCCTCCTCGGGCGGCGATGGACGCTGCAGGTCGCGGACATCCCGATCCCGCTGGGTCCGTTTCGCACCGAGGCGGTGACCGACCCGGTGCCCACGCGCATCGCGCTGCCCGACATCGCGGGCACGGTGGACGCGCTGGACTTCGGCGAGGTGCCCGTGGGTCAGACCGCGGAGCGGGTGCTCCCCATCGCGAACACGGGCGAGGGGACGGGGCGCATCGTGGGGGTGGAGGGCTTTGGTCCGTTCTCGGCGCCGACGCGCATGGGCACGCTGCCGCCGCGGTCGCGCGCGATGCTGGTGATCACATTCACGCCGGTGAGGCCGGGCGTGGTCGAGGGCGACGTGGTGGTGAACACCAGCGACCCCGACGCGCCGCGGGTGCGCGTGCGCGTGCGCGGCGTGGGGCTCCCGGGCGCCGCCGTGGCCGACGCGGGGACCGTCGCCGAGGACGTGCCCGTGGTGAGCGACGCGGGCGACGCCGGGGGCGAGGGCGATGGCGGCGGGGTGGTGGCCGAGGAGCGCGCGGGCTGCGGCTGTCGCGCGGCGGGCGCGACGGGGACGACGGGCGCGGGGCTGTGGGTGCTCCTGGGCGCGTCGATCGCGCTGCGCTGCAGGCGGTTTCGCGCGTAGGGGGTGGGCCGGGGTTTCGCGCCCGCGGTCATCGCGGCGAGGGCGGAGGTGTGGAGGGCGCGCGCACCCCGGACAACAATTTCCGGTCGCGCGTTGCGCTCCGAGGCTTCGCGCGTGACGCGCGGGATGGGGCGCGGGGGGAGGATGGGGGGCGTGCACCGCGGCATCGCAGAGAGCGACGCGGTGGATGAACGCACGACACGCGGACGACCGGGGCGCGGAGAGGGACGCGGCGGCGCACGTTCGCATCGCCCCGCTGACACGCCCCGACGCGACCGCCGCCACGCGGAGACGTGTGAAGCGTATGCGGTGTCAGATGCTGTAGCAGATCGCGGAGTCGCGGCTGACGTGGAAGGACCGGTCGGCGGGGATCGCGAGGTCCAGGCCCTGGCCTTGTCCGAGCGGGGTGCAGGTGATGGCCCACGGCGCCAGTCGCGCGTTGGCCGCCGCGCAGCGGCCAGCGAGGGTCGCCCATGGGGTAGAGGCGGTAGCGTCCGCGACCGCGATGTGGACGTGGCGTTCCCCACCTTCTCGCAACTCCACGCTCAGCAGGTCGGGATTCACGGCCAGGGTCTCGACCGCGACCCGGATCGCGGTCATCGCGAACTCCTGGCACCACAGCATGGGTATGGTTCTGATCACGGTGGCCGCCGGTGCGCAGCCCCAGGTCCGCCGGAACATCTCGATCACTGTCTTCGCACAATGGTCCGGATCCAGCGGCCGGGCGAGAGCTCGGTGCGCCGGGGCCAAACCATCCTCGACCGGGATCAGTCGGCTGCGGGCGATCTGGGAGAGCAGGGTCAGGGCCATCGAGACCCCGGAATCGACTCGGGCGAAAGCGTCCACCTCGGTACTGTTCATGAACAGGTAGCCCCGGGAGTGTCTGAGCCGCAGCGGCAGGCAGAGCCCAGCGCGGAGGCCAGACTCCGCCACCAGCCGGATGGTCCGTTGCGGCGGCATGCCAGCGGCAACGAACGAGGCGACCACCTTACGGGCATCCGGGAAGGCGCGCATCCAGCCCTCCTCGACGCGGGTGAGGGAGCTGCCGTCTGCAATGAAACAATGGTAGCCGGCCTGGATCGCATTGTGCGACAGGCCGCGCCGGTTGGCCGAGCCGAGCACCCTCAGCATCGGCGCACCCGGGGCGAGTTGGGCAAGGCAGACCCGGTCCAACTGCGCGAAGACAGGATGGGTGCTCAAGGTGGCGATCGCTTCCGCCGCGAACTCCGCATCATCCATGTTTCGGCTCTGGGCATGCGCGAACGCGACCAGTGACGACAGCAGCTTCGCATCGAGCTCTGTGAGTCGACCGTGCTGGGCCTTGGACGCAGCCTCGAAATAGACGTAGCGATCCGTCACGGTTGTGATCCTTCCGTCGCGGTGTTGAGAGAATCCATGGCGGCCGATCCGCCGGGGGCCCCACGGCCGCGGAGATGCCCCTCGGTCGATTCACTGCCCCCGAGTGCCAGCACACCATATCCGTTGGTGACGCGCGCGAGGCGTTGGGTGTCCCATTCGGCCTCGCGCGCAACGCCGTCACGGCGCGACCTCACCCCACGCGATGCATTCAAGCCGAGCGACCCCTCTCCCTGAAGGGCGAGGGGTTCAATCAACTGAAATCAATGCAATCGTGGGGTGAGGTCGCGCCGTGACGGGGCTGCGCGCGAGGCCGGATAGGACACCCAACGCCTCGCGCCGATCAAGCCCCTGCCCTCCCGCCTGCGCCCCTGCGGAGGAGATCCCCGCGTCCCGCCGCGACATCG
>JBILLI010000823.1:0-3390 GCA_044376155.1 Polyangiales bacterium | reverse complement strand
CTGCTCACCACCCGTGCTTCGCCGGGGGTTTACGGAACTCACGGCCACGAAACGCGTCACCCCCCTCTCTTGCAGCTTCGCTGCGGGAGAGGGGACGGGGGAGAGGGCGTACTGCCCTCGCGGGTGCACCCCTCTCTTGCAGCTTCGCTGCGGGAGAGGGGACGGGGGAGAGGGCGGAGTGTCCCCGCCGGCGGCCGCACGGGATCACGCATCCCTGGGGCGGGCCGAGGGGGACACGCGAAGACAATGCGGAGCAGGCGTCGTGACGGGATTCGGACCGGTGCCCGGATCCCCGCTCAGGGCTCGAAGAGCCCGAGGTACGCACGCATCAAGCGGTCACCGCCGAAGAAATACTCCAGCGCGGCCAGCGCGAGAAACGGCCCGAACGGAATGGGCTGCCGCATGATCCCCTCATCGCGCGGTGCGGCCTTCTCCCCGTCGGTCTTCTCCCCCTCGGCCTTCTCCCCCTCCTCCTCGTCGTCCTCGAAGAGGTCCTCGGGGGGATCCGGGAACAGCTTCCACCCCGTGACCCGCGCGAGCACGGTGGCGAAGATCCCCTGCGCCGAGCCCGCGCACAGGGTGAACAGCACCCCGGGCCACCCCAGGAACGCGCCCACCATGGCCATGAGCTTCGCGTCGCCGAGGCCCATGCCCTCGCGCTTCAGCAGGTGCTTCCACACGAACCACAGCGACAGCGGCACCGCCGCGCCGAGGGCCGCGCCCGAGACCGCCCCCTGCCACCCGATGCCCGGCAGGGCCGCGGCGGTCACCACCCCGAGCACCACCCCGGGCAGGGTGATCACGTCGGGGATCAGAAAGGTCTCCATGTCGATGAAGGCCACCGTGAGCAGCCCGAAAGCGAACGCGAAGCGCACCAGGAACAGCGCCGCCGCAGCCGAGATCGCGAGGTTCGGCTCGTTCAAGAGCATCCGCTCGGCGACCATGAAGCCCGCCACCCCGTAGAGCGCCTCGACGAAGGGATACCGCGGCGAGATCGGGTTGCGGCAATCGCGGCATTTGCCCCGGAGCCAGAGCCAGCCGAGCACAGGCACGTTGTCGTACCAGCGCACGGGCTTGTCGCACTTCGGGCAGTGCGAGGGCGGAGACACCACCGAGAGTTCCCGCGGCCAGCGGTAGATCATCACGTTGGCAAAGCTGCCCCACACCGCGCCCCAGCACAGGGCGAAGCCGCGCACGAAATTCCGCGGGAGGTCCGAGGCCACGAGGCTGGGGAGGTCGTCCATGCGCGCGCCCGATCATGCAACGGAAGACGTCGCCGACGCCACCGCGAGACGTCGCGGGCCTTCACCAACGCCCCCTCCGAGGACTAGATTCCCGCGCGTGAACAGCCCCGCCGCCGCCGCGCCGTACAAGCCCACGCACCACGTCCGCATCGTGACCGCCGCGTCGCTCTTCGACGGCCACGACGCGGCCATCAACGTCATGCGGCGGATCATGCAGGCCAGCGGCGCCGAGGTGATCCACCTCGGTCACAACCGCGCCGTCGCCGAGATCGTGGACTGCGCGATTCAAGAAGACGTGCAGGGCATCGCGATCACCTCGTACCAGGGCGGCCACGTCGAGTTCTTCAAGTACATGATCGACCTGCTCCGCGAGCGCGGCGCGAACATCAAGGTCTTCGGCGGCGGCGGCGGCACCATCCTCCCGTCCGAGATCGCCGAGCTCCACGCCTACGGCGTCTCGCGGATCTACTCCCCCGACGACGGCCGCGCCCTCGGGCTCCAGGGGATGATCAACGACCTCCTGCGCCAGTGCGACTTCGCCAAGCCTCCCCCCGACCTCGCCGCCTCCCTCCGCGCGCTGCCCTCCCGAACCGCCTCCCTCCTCGGCCGCCTCATCACCACCGCCGAGGACCACCCCGACCACGCCGACGCCCTGCGCGACGGCCTCGCGGATGTCCTCCGTGACGCCCCGAAGGTCCCCGTGCTCGGGGTCACGGGCACGGGCGGCGCGGGGAAATCTTCACTCGTCGACGAGCTCGTGCGGCGGTTCCTCGCCGACCTCCCGGGCAAGACCATCGCGGTGCTCTCGGTGGACCCGTCGCGTCGTCGCTCCGGCGGCGCGTTGCTGGGCGACCGCATTCGCATGAACGCCATTGATTCCCCGCGGGTGTACATGCGCTCCCTGGCGACGCGGCAGGCGAACCTCGCGCTCTCGCGGCACCTCCGCGAGAGCATCGACGTGTGCCGCGCGGCGCGCTTCGACCTCATCGTCGTCGAGACCTCGGGCATCGGGCAGTCTGACACCGCCATCACCGACCTCGTCGACCTCTCGCTCTACGTGATGACCGCGGAGTACGGCGCCGCGACGCAGCTCGAGAAGATCGACATGATCGACTTCGCCGACGTCATCGCCATCAACAAGTTCGACAAGCGCGGCTCCCTCGACGCGCTCCGTGATGTGCGCAAGCAGCTCCGGCGCAACCGCAACGCGTGGGACGCCACCGACGAGAGCCTCCCGGTGTTCGGCACCATGGCCTCGCAGTTCAACGACCCCGGCACGAATGCCCTGTACCGCAAGGTGATCGACGTGGTCGACGAGCGCACCGGCGCCCCCCTCCACGGCACCCTCGCGCTCACCCCGGGGATGTCCGAGAAGAAATGGATCATCCCCCCCGACCGCACGCGTTACCTCGCCGAGATCGCCGAGACCTGCGAGGCCGCCGACGGCTTCGTGCGCACGCAGTCCGCCATCGCGCGGCGGATGTACCAGCTCCAGGGCACCATCGACGCCATTCGCGCCAACGTCGGACGCACCCGCCTGGAGGTCGTCGAGCCCGACGCCCGCAGCACCGTGCAGGTCACCCAGCGGGTGGAGGGCGAGCCCGCGTTCCTCGCGGAGCTCGTGGCGATGGTCGACGACCTGGAGTCACGCCTCGACCCCGACTGCCGCGCCCTGCTGCGCGAGTGGCCCGCGATGAAGCGACGCTACGCCGCAGAGAAGTACCAGTTCCAGGTGCGCGACAAGGTCATCGAGCAGGACCTCACGACCACCACCCTCTCGGGCTTGAAGGTCCCGAAGGTCGCGCTGCCCGCGTACGAAGACTGGGGCGACGTGCTCACCTGGCTCCTGCGCGAGGCGCCGCCGGGGATCTATCCCTTCACCGCGGGGGTCTTTCCCCTCAAGCGTGAGGGCGAAGACCCCGCGCGCATGTTCGCGGGTGAGGGCGGGCCCGAGCGCACCAACAAGCGCTTTCACTACGTCTCCCGGGGCCTCCCCGCGAAGCGCCTCTCCACCGCCTTTGACTCGGTGACCCTCTACGGCGAAGACCCCGACCGCCGACCGGACATCTACGGCAAGGTCGGCAACTCCGGCGTCTCGGTGGCCAGCGTCGACGACGCCAAGAAGCTCTACTCGGGCTTCGACCTC
>JBILLI010000822.1:0-3394 GCA_044376155.1 Polyangiales bacterium | reverse complement strand
ATCGAGCACCGCGGGCGCGTGGAACGCCTCGACCGCGGGGTCGCGCTGGAGCCGCTCGAAGAGGGTGAGCAGCACCTCGGTGCCCTGCGCCAGCGGGAGGTGACGCACGAGGCCCGTCCAGCGCAGCGAGCCCGTGTGGTGGGTGCGCTGACCGCCCGCGATCCGTGCGCAGGCGCGAAGCACGTCCTCGGTCGGCGCCTTCACCAGCGCGGCGACCGCCTCCATCGGGGCGGCCCGCCACGCCTCGTAGAGGTCGGCCTTGAAGGGCTTCGCGAGGAACTTCGTCGACGACCAGATGGGCTCGTGGTGGTGGTCGAACTCCACCAGCGCGAAGTCTGCGCCGAAGTAACTGTCGGGGGTCGGGGAGGTCCACCGGCGCAGCACCGTGCCGCGCTTCGCGCCGTTGAACGACTTGGAGTTGACCCGCTCGGGGCCTGCGGGGGGCTTCGCCTTCACCATGCGCGAGTGCCTATCGCAGTTCGGCGCCGCGCTCAGCCCCCGAACGACGGCGCGAGGTGGCCCATGCGCCCGCGCTGGTAGGCCTCGACGTAGCCCCGCACCTCCTCGCTCGAGGTGCCCACGAAGGGACCGTGAAAGATCACCGGCTGCTCCAGCGGACGCCCGTGCATCACCACGAGCTCGGTGACCTCGTCGACCCCATCGATGCGCAGCGCCCTCGCGGGGGCGCGCGTGGGCGCGAGCCGCGCGACGGAGCGGGCGTCGACGCGGGTGCCGTTCACCTTCGCGCTGCCGCGTCGCACCCACACCAGCACGTTCTCGTCGGGCGCGGTGTCGTGGTCGAAGGCCCCGCCGCGCTCCAGCCGCGCGTCGAGCAGGGTCACCGCGGTGGGGGGCACGATCGACGAGGTCACGCCGTGGTGGGCGCCCACCACCACGCGCACCCGCGCGCCCTCGTGCAGCACCGACTTCACCGCGGAGGACGCGAGGTGCAGCGCCGCGGGGTCGCCGTGCTTGAGAGCAGCAGGGAGGTCGACGAAGAGCTGAATGCCGTGGGCGGCGCGGCCGGGGACCTCGGGCACCTCTTCATGGATCATCCCGCGGCCCGCGGCGGTCCAGTGGATCGCGCCGGGCTCGATGCGCGCGTCGGCGCCCGAGAAGGTGTCGCGGTTGCGAAACGCGCCCTCGCCGTCTTCGAACATCCACGTCACGGCCGAGAAGCCCGCGTGGGGATGCGGGGGAAAGGTCGGGTCGCGCATCACGAACTCGTCGCCCGCGAGGAAGGGGTCGAGCGCGCCGCGGCCCAGCGTCGCCTCCGACAGGCGCGTCACGAGAAAGGGAACGGCGCGGTTCTCTTGCGCCCGCGCAACCAGGGTGACCTCTCGCAGCATGGGGACCTCCGTCAACGGCGCCGCCCGCCGCGCGCACGCCGCCGCGGTGGCAGCGCCGAGGCCGAGCATCCAGGTTCGTCGCGTCGTCGTCATGGGCGGAACATCACCCTCCGCGGTATCGTCCGCCAGGGTGAACGATGGAAACAGATCGTCTCTCAGAGGGAAACAGTCCCACGGCGGAGAGCCTCCGGGCCTTTCTCGCGGTGGTGGCCCACGGGGGCTTCAGCGCCGCGGCCCGCGCTCTCGGTGTGCCCAAGAGTTCCCTCTCGAAGCGCGTCGCGGCGTTGGAGGCGCAGCTCGGCGCGACGCTGCTCGCGCGCAGCACCCGGGCGGTGTCGGTGACCGCGGCGGGGCGGGGCCTGGCCGAGGGCGCCGGGCCGGCGCTGCGCGCGCTCGACGACGCGGTGCGGGCGGTGCGCGAGGAGGCCGTCACGCCCCACGGCCGCGTGCGGATCACGGCGCCTGTGGTCTTCGGCGACGAGCTGTTGTCCCCGCTCCTCGCGCCCTTTCTGGCGGCGCACCCGCGGGTGCAGCTCGAGGTGCTCCTCGTCGACCGCCGGGTGGACCTGCTCGCCGAAGGCGTCGACGTGGCGATTCGCGCAGGTCCGCTGGTGGACTCCTCGCTCGTGGTGCGCCGCCTCGGCCCGACCCGGAGCTGCCTCGTGGCAAGCCCCGCGTACCTCGCCGCGCGCTCTCCGCCGCAGCGGGTGAAGGACCTCGCGCACCACGACCTCTGCCTCTTCTCCGCGACCCCACCCCCGCCGCGACGTCTGACCCTCCACGGACCCCGCGGGGCGGTGACCCTCGAGCTCTCTCCCCGGCTGGTGTGCACCTCGCAGGTGTCGCTGCGACGCGCGGCCCTCGACGGCGCGGGCATCGCGCTGCTGCCCTGGTACCTCGCGCGCGCCGCGCTGGACCGGGGCACCCTCGTGGAGGTGCTCCCGCGGTATGGGGGCGTACTCGGGGAGCTGCAGGTGCTCACGCTGCCGGGTCGTCCGTCGTCGGCCGTGGCGGCGTTCCTGGCGACGCTGACGGAGGCCTTTCGCACGCGCCGCCCGTGGGTCCGCGAGGGCGCGGGCTGAGCATCAGCGCCGACGTGTGCGGGCGGGCCGCGCGGTGAGCGCGTCGTCGAGGCGCACCACGCGGTAGACGTTGGAGAGGTCGTAGTCGCGAAAGCGCCCGGGCACGGCGCGGTCCTGCCCGGGGTGACTCGCGGTCATTGCGATGCGCGCGGACGCGTCGGTCCACCCCACGAAGACGGCGCTGTGCGTGACGCCGCCGTAGGAGTGATTGATGAACTGCACCCAGTCCCCGGGGCGCAGCAGGGAGGTGTCGGTGAAGGGCGCGCGACGTCCCGCGGAGTACACCGTGCGCGCGCGTCCGCCCGCGCGGCGAAAGATCTCTTGGACCCAGCGGTTGCACGATCCCCGCACGACGACGCCCTCGTCGAGCATCGTGCGCATCACCTCCAGCACCCGCTGCGCGCCCGGTGAGGCGCCCGGGATCGCCTCGCGGAGCATCACCATCGGGTCGTCGGGTGCCGCAGGCGGCTCGATCGCAGGCGCGGGCGCGGTGAGGTTGAAGGGCGGAGGCAGGGTCGCGCACGAAGCGCATCCGGTGGGCGCGACGGGCGCGGGCACGCGGTGCCACGCCGTGGCCTCACGGCTCGTGGCGACGCAGCCGAGGACGACCGAGAGCACGAACGTGATGGGGCGCATGGGTGAGGATACGTCCGCGCGCGCGGGTCACTTCACGGCGGAGGGTTCACCACGCGACACATCCTCGGAGGACGCTTGTTCGGGGGACGAATTCGCGACGCGTGGCCCCCTTCCCCGTCCCTTCCCCCGCCTCGGGTTCACCTCGGGACACATCTCTGAAATGCGCTTGTTCTTGTGGTGAATTCGCGATTCGTGGCCCCCTTCCCCGGCTCTTCCCCCGCTTCGGGGGAAGGGTGGAGAGCCGCGATCTCAGGAATGGTCCAGGCGTCTCGAAACGCTGGGATTGCAGACCGTTTCGCGTCTCACCTCCCGCCTCTCCTTCGCGTG
>JBILLI010000821.1:0-3395 GCA_044376155.1 Polyangiales bacterium | reverse complement strand
GGGACGAGCCGGGCGCGCAGGTCCTCGCGCAGAGCCTCGGCGCCACCCTCGCCCCGCCCCTCGCCGAGCCCCACCCTGCCGACCGGCAGGACCCGGCCTTTCCCGAACAGATCAACGCCGTGGGCGTCGCCCTCCTCCTCGCAGGCCGCGCCGCCGAGGCCGCCCCGCTGCTGCGTCGCGCGCTGGAGCAGACCCCGCCGGGCTGGCGGGTGTTCCAGCAGCGCATGCTCCAACGCGCGGCTCGCTGACGGCGCGACCGGGCGTACACTCCCCCGGCATGAACGCCGCGCCGCCCGTGATGCTCTTTGATGGCGTGTGCAACCTCTGCAACGCGTCGGTGAACTTCGTGCTCGACCGCGACCGCGACGCGCGCCTGCGCTTCGCGTCGCTGCAGTCCGCGTCGGCGCGGGAGCTGCTCACCGCGCGGGGCGTGGCCGCGCCCGAGGGAGACCCCGACAGCATGGTGCTGATCGAGGGCGACCGCGTGTGGGTGCGCAGCGACGCCGTGCTGCGGGTGTGCCGCCACCTCCCGTGGCCCTGGCGCGCGGCGTCGGTCTTTCTGATCGTGCCGCGGGCCCTGCGCGACGTGGTCTACCGCCTCATCGCGCGCAACCGCTACCGCTGGTTCGGCCGCAGCGAGGTCTGCCGCATGCCCACCCCCGCGCTGCGCGCGCGGTTCCTCCCATGAGGCGTGCGCTCGCGCTGGCGCTGCTCCTGGGCGCGTCCCCCGCGGCGGCGCAAGACCTCTACGCCCGCGCGCTCACCCCGGGCATCGCGCAGGCGCGGCGCGACGCGGCGCGGGCGCAGCACCTGGAGTTCCTCGCGGGCTTGCCCGCGCGCTTTCTCGACCTCTTCGCGACCTCGCCCACCCGCGCCGAGCGCGACGCCCTGCGGCTGGAGGCCCTGCGCCTCGCGGAGCGCGCCCTCGCGGTCACCCCCGACGACCCTTCGCTGCTCGGCGCGACGGCGTCGCTGCGCGAGCGCCTCGGCGACTACGACCGCGCGCTGCGCGACGTCGACCGCGCGCTCACCCTCGCGCCCGAGTCCCCCGACGCGTCGGACCTGCTCTTCACCCGCGCCCTGCTGCGCACCCGCCGCGGCGACCACGCCGGCACGCGCGACGACTACCTCCGCGCGCTGCGCTACCCGATGAGCGACAGCACCCGGGGCACGGTGCTGGGCAACCTCGCCGACACCTGGCTGGCCCTCGGCGACACCGCGCGCGCGGTGGAGACCTACGCGAGCTGCGTGCACCACGCGCCCGACTACGCCCTCGGGTGGCTCGGGCTCGCCATCGCGCAGGACCGTCAGGGCGACGCCCCCTGGGAGGCCGCCGCGGAGGCCCTGCGCGTGGCCTCGGCGCACGCCCAGGGTCGGCCCGAGGCCCTGGTCGACGAGCTCTCGCGCGAGGGGGTGTTCTTCGTTCCGCCCTTCGACCGTTACACCTACGAGGCCATGGCCTGGGAGGCGCTCGCGCGGGCCGAGCGGCGGGGCGAGGTCCCGGGGGCTGACGAGGTCGCCATTCGCCGGCACCTCGCGGCGGCACGCACCGCGTGGGAGGCCTGGAGCGCCGCGGCCCCCGCCGACGACCGCTGGCGCCCCGTGGTGCGACGTCACCTTGAGGATGAATCAAGATAGCCCCGCGGAGCATCCAACGTCGTTCATGCGCCCCTCCACGCTCCGGCCCCGGCGACAGCTCTTCGTGTGCACGAACCAGCGCGTTGCCGAGGACCCGCTGCGTTCAGGCTGCGGCGCGGAGGGCCCGCGGGTGTTCCTGGCGCTCAAGACGGCAACCCTGCGCCGCGGCCTCACCCGTGACCTCTGGATCACCGCCACGGGCTGCCTCGGGCACTGCCCCGACCAGGGCTGCGCGGTGGCCGTGCACCCCGAGAACCGCCACCTCGTCGAGGTCACCATCGAGGATGTCAACGAGGTGCTTCACCTCGCGGCGGATCGGTCCCAGGATCCTCCGCGATGAGCGATGACGTGAAGGTGCTCCAATCGGTGGATGACATGCTCCAGGAGATGATCGTGCTGCAGGAGAAGAAGGCCCTCTCCCTGGCCCGTCGGCTCCACCCCGGGGTGACGCCCGAAGACCTCCGAAATCCCCATGATTTTCGGGATCTCGACGACTCTGACTACCACTACGAAGACGGGATGTTGAACGGCCTCCTGGCCGCGCAGAGCGCCGTGCGGGCCCGGCTCAAGCAGTTGTCGCCGCCGCCCTCCGAGGCGTAGCGTTCGCGAATGAGCGGACAGCAGGGTTTCCCCCCCGGGCAAGGCGGCGCCAACCCCTGGGCGCAGCAGGCGGCGTCTTGGGGCGGCGCACCGAACGCAGGCGCGCAGGGGTTTCCCCAGGGCGCGGCGCCCTTTCGCACGCCCGCGGTGCCTGACGGCGAGATCACGGTGGAGGAGATCGAGCTCCCCTGGCCCGCGAACACCGTGCCCAACGCCTGCGCGTGCTGCAACGGCCCGGCGCAGTCGCAGCTGCTCACGCAGTCGACGGCGCAGATCGGCCGCACGACGCAGACGCGCACGCTGCAGGTGCCCTACTGCGCGCGCTGCGCGGAGCACGTTCGCGCGGGCGGCCGACGCGGCAGCGGCCTTGGGCTTCTGGGCTTCTTCGTCGCCCTGCCGGTGCCCCTCGCCCTGATGCTGCTCTGGGACTACGCGCCGTGGTTCGTGGTGATCCCGGCGGCGGCGGCGGGCGCGGTGGCGGCGTTGGCGATGCTCGAGGCGCTCTGGAAGGCGAAGGCCGTCGCGCGGGAGCAGGGCTGCCACGCCAGTGAACAGCCCGCGTTCTGGATGCACAGCTTCACGTTCAACGGCCCCACGGTGAAGTTCCGCGCGGTGAACCCGCGGTGGATGGAGCAGCTCGGGCGGACCTACGGCGCACGGCCCGCGCGCATCGGGCCGCAGAAGCCGGGGCGGGCGCGGTGGGTGGCGGCGCCGCTGTGCGCGACGCTCGCGGCCATCCCGATGTGGTTCGCGATGCACGGGCACGTGTACTTCGACAACCCGAGCAACGACACGCTGGTCTTCGACGTCGACGACGGCTGCGAGACGATCACCGTGGCCCCTGGCGCCCACGCAGACATGTGGCTCCCGTCGGGCAACACCCGCGTGGCGGTGAAGCGCGGGGCGCAGACGGTGGAGACGATCCGAGGGGAGGTGGGGCACTGGTCGACGCACGCGGTGACCCCGCTCGGGATCACCTGCTACGGCGTGCAGCAGCGCGCCTACGGCACGGCGCACATCACGGGTCGGGGCTTCGAGCCGGCGCCCGAGGGCCTGCGCTGGCACACGCTGGAGCACGTCGGCCTGGTGTTCGAGCCCTTTCCGCGCAGCGTGTCGGTGGGGCGCGGACAGAGCGGGTCCAGGCGCCGACGCTTCGG
>JBILLI010000820.1:0-3422 GCA_044376155.1 Polyangiales bacterium | reverse complement strand
CGCTCACCCTGCGCTTCGCCAGCCGCGACGAGCTCGACCGGTTCCACCGCGACCTCGGCGACCTGCTGCGACGCGCGGTCACCGAAGGCGCGACGCCCGACGAGGACCCGGTGGTGGGCGCCACCCGCGCGCGCGACGCGATGAAGGCCTTCGCGACGGTGACCCGGGCGCTGAACGCGATCCGCGGGCCCCTGCGCGAGGACGAGGGCGACGCGCGTTGACAGCCCGGCGCTCTCCCCGGGAGAGTGCGCGGCGCAGTGAACACCCACGACGCGATGCTCGGCGAATTCGAGCGCTTGCACCCCGCGCTGGAGGCCTGCGCGGCGCGGCTGCGGGACGACCTCGAGCACCGGCTACGCGCACAGGGCGTGGCCGCGCAGCGGGTGTCGGTGCGGGTGAAGTCCACGGAGAGCGTGCGACACAAGCTCGCGCGGCCGGAGCGGACGTATGCGTCGCTGTGGTCCGTCACCGACCTCGTGGGGCTGCGGGTGACGGTGTACTTCGAAGATGCCATCGACGTCGCCGCGCGGCTCGTGGAGGAGGCCTTCGCGGTGGACTGGGCGCACTCCGTCGACAAGCTCCGCCCGCGCGATGAGTCTCGCTTCGGGTACCGCTCGCTGCACTACGTGTGCGCCCTGCGCGACGACGCGCTGCCCCCCGAGGCGCGCTTCGAGGTGCAGCTCCGCACGGTGGTGCAGCACGCCTGGGCCGAGGTGGAGCACGACCTCGGGTACAAGTCCTCCGACGCGGTGCCCGCGGAGATCCGTCGGCGCTTCAGCCGCGTGGCGGGCCTGCTCGAGATCGCCGACGAGGAGTTCGTCTCCATCCGCCGCGCGCTCGAACAGCACGCCCGCGAGGCCCGCGAGGCCCTGCACGACCGCGCGGTGGACCTGCCCCTCGACGCCGTGACCCTCGACGCCGTGGCCCGCAGCGCCGAGGTCTCTCGGCTCGACCAGACCGTGGCCGACGCGCTCGGCCTACCGCTCGGAGACTCGGTGTTCTACCCCGAGTACCTCGCGCGCATGCTGCGCCACGCGGGCCTCGGCACCACCCGCGCGCTGCGCGACGCACTCGCCCGACACGGGGCCGAGGCGCCGTCGCTGGTGCGCCCGTACTTCGACTTCGCGTCGCGCGCCTGGCACCTCTCGCCCGCCTCGCTCGGGCGCGTGCACCTCGGGTACGCGCTGTTCTTCCTCGCGCACGTGGTGATCCTGCGCGCGCCCGACCCGGGGCTGCAGCGGGTGTCGCGCCTCACGCGGCTCTACCAGGCGCTGGACTACCCCGACGACGAGCGCACCGCCCAGCGCGTGGCGGGCGAGCTCCTCGCGGCGCTCGAACGCGGCGGCCGCGCGGGGCCGTGATCGACGCTCAGCGGCCCCGACGGCGACGGGTCGCGAGCCCGAGCAGCGCGAGCAGCGCGAGGGCCGGGTGCCCTGCGGTGGAGCCCACGCGACCGACCGCGCAGCTCGTGGACGTCGCGGCGGCGGTGGGCGCGGCGCCAGCGCCTGCTTCGACCGGCGCGGCCGCGTCGGTGGCAGGCACATCGGCGGGCGGAGGCGCACCCGCGTCCACGGGGGCCGGGGCCACGCTCGGGTCGCGCAGGCAGCGCAGCGACGTCTCGTCGCAGAGGAAGCCGTCGGGGCACGACACGCAGTCGGTGACGGTGCACTCCCGCGCGGCGCCCGTGGGGAGGCAGGTGAACGACTCCCCGCACTGCGACGCCGAGGCGCAGGGGTCGCCGAGGGTGCCGGGGCGCGCCTGCGGCGGGGTCACCCACGCGGGCGCGGCGATGCCCGAGAGCTCCGCGGCGTAGGCGGCCTGCTCGCGGATCCACCCGTTGAACGAGTCGACGCGGGTGTAGACCGGCGACTCGCAGGCGTTGGCCGCGCCGCGCGAGAGCACGCCGAAGACCTCGCCGAGGCCGTCGAGCGCGGGGCCGCCCGAGTCTCCGCGGCAGGTGCCGGTGTCGGCGAGCCACTCGCTCTCCTCGAGCAGCACCACCCCGCGGGCCTCGGCGAGGCCCACGTGGCGCACCAGGAGCTCGCTGCGCATGCGCCGCTGGCCCGAGCCCGCGCCCATCGCGTTGGTGCCGCCGAAGCCGCTCGCGGTGAAGGTCTCGTCGGTGGAGGGCGGCAGGTCGAGGCGCGGGCGAATGAGCGGCAGGTCGGTGATCGGCCGCGCGAGGCGCAGCAGCGCGATGTCGTTGCCGCACAGGGGCGCGCCCGTGGTGTCGGGCGGCGTGAGCACCTCGGCGACGCCCGTGAAGCGGCTGCGCGGGGAGATCACCACGTCGGGGGTCACGTAGAACGACACCGGGGCGTAGGGCTCGGCGCTGAGGGTCTCGGTGCGCCGCACGCCGTTCACGATCGCCGGGGTGCAGAGCACGCCGCCCTCGGTCACGGGCGACACGCAGTGCCGCGCGGTGAGCACCAGCGTCGGGGTGATGAGCGAGCCCGTGCAGGTGCCGAAGCCGCCGTTGCGCACGATGGCGATGCCCATCACGTTGGTGTTGGTGGTGTCGACGACCCCGCCCGCGATGGCCTGCGACGCGCGCGCCGTGTCTTCGACGGCGCGACATCCGCCCAAGGCCGAGGTGAGCGCGGCGAGGGAGAGGACCGCGCGGGGCAGCGAGACGTTCATCGGGGGGCGACCTTTGGTGCGACGTGGGAGGGGCGGCCGGTACGGCTTCTTACCGGAATGCCGATGAGATGCACCCGCGGCGGGCGCGTCGCGTGGACGCAGGGGCGGGAAAGTCTCCGCGGGTCGAAGTCCGCACCCGCGCGGAGCGTGCGCGCGTCGGCGAGCGCTCCGCGATACGCTCCCGGGTGATGCGGAGAGGATGGCTGCTGGCGGTGGCGCTGCACGGCACGGGGTGCCTCTCGTCTCGCTACAGCGTGCGCGCGGACGAGCTTCGGCACCTCGCGGCGCAGCCCCCCGAGGCCCGCTGGCAGCGCGTGCGGGTGGTGCAGGGCATCGGCGGCGCCTCGTCGCCGCCCGCGGCCGCGGTGCCGGTGGTGGTGGAGGTCGATCCCGCGCTGCTGCTGGTGGGCCTCGCGTCGTCGCCGGGTCGATCCATCGCGCGGGTGCAGCCGCCCCCGCCACGGGCCACGGGGAGCTCGGGCCGCGGGAGCACCGGTCGGGGTGGGGGACAGGGCGGCCCCTGGGTGGTGGCCGCGGTGGTGGTGGCCGCGGCCGCGGGCGCGCTGGTGCTCGCGGGCATCGAGGGCGCGCGCTACGACGGCTGGGTCGCGACGCACCCCGACGAGCCGGTCTACCTCGACACGCCGGGCGCGACCACGGTGGTGCCGCTCTCGCAGCTCACCCCCGCGCTCGCCGCACAGTCCTCGGGCGCGTCGGTCTACGAGGGCTCGCTCCCGCGCTTCGAGCGTCTGGGGCGCGCGCCCCTCGACCGCGTGGGCTTC
>JBILLI010000818.1:0-3426 GCA_044376155.1 Polyangiales bacterium | reverse complement strand
CGTCTACTTCGGCGCAGACTCGGCGGGCCGAGGATGGGAGCTTCGCGATGCTTGAGCGTCGCACCGCGTTGGACTCCTTATCCCCCGAGTCTGCACGCAGGGGCGACAGGCGGCGGCTGCACGTGGGTGGGTCGGCTCGGGGCAGCGGCGGCGGGCACGTATGGACTGGTATCCTCGCGCTCGTGAGGAGGAGGCGCATGCGCTCGATCACCGCGGTACTGGGCGCTCTGGGCGCGATTCTCATCGTGGGGTCGCTCGCAGCGCCGGTGTCGGCCGACGATTGCGCGCGCTGCACGACGGAGTGTCTGCATCGGTCCGGCGCCGATGCCGCCGCGTGTGCGCGAGTCTGTGAGGCGGCGTGCGCGCGACCGCAGCAGACGGTCACGGCACCGCCGGAGCGCGGGTTCGTAGGGGCCTCGCAAAGGGAGTCGGAGGCAGCCCCGGGCGAGGGCACGCATCAGGGATTGCGCAACGGCCTCCCAGGCGGGAACGGAGCGGAAGACGGAGCGGCTCCAACGCGCGGGCCGGTCGCCGACGCACCGCCTCCGGAGGCAGCAGGGGGCTACGAGACGCCGCCACGCGGGCGGCTGGAGCTCGGTCGGGGCGGCGCCGTTCGGGGGGGAGGCCGGCTCGACCCGGCGCGGGTCGTTCGGCTGATCCGGCAGCACTCTTTCGCGCTCCGCGCCTGGTACGAGCGCGCGCTGCGCGATGACCCGCAGCTCGCGGGCACGGTGACCGTCGCGTTCACGGTCGAGCCCACGGGCAGGGTGTCGAACGCACACGCCTCTGCGGATACGCTCGGAAGCCCGGCCGTCACCGCGCGCATCGTGGAGACCGTGTCGGGATTCCGCTGGAATCCCGGTCCCATCGGAGGTTCGGTCGACTTCTCTTATCCCCTCATCTTTCGCCCAGTCGCAGACATCGCCACGCAAACACCTCCTGCGCCGTTGCGCGGGACTGCGCGCATCGACGGAGGCGCGATACGCGGCGGAAGCGGGCGCCTCGACCCCGGCCAGGTCGCTCTCACCGTGCGGCAGCGCCTGGCGCTCCTCCGTGCTTGCTACGAGCGCGGGTTGCGAAGTCATCCGCGGCTCCGGGGCACGATGACCGTCGCCTTCACCATCCAGCCAGATGGAACGGTATCGGCCATTCGCGTGTCGGGGAACACGACCGGCGACCGCAGTGTCGAGGCGTGCGTGACGAGCGTAGTCAGAGGCTTCCGCTTGCGCCCCGGGCCCGTGGGGGGCTCGGTCGACTATGCGTTTCCGATCGCGTTCGCCCCGCAACACTGAGCCATACACCGACGCCCCGGCGTCGCTCTTGATCGGGACTCCACGGTGCGCTCCGAGATCACCCCGGGGCGTGATGGCTTGGCGGCAGCGCGGACGGCGCGGCTCACGGCGACACCAGCGTGGCGGTGGTAGGGTCGACCCGTGCGGAGGGTGTCAAGGTAGTTGCCGCCTGAACTCAGTCACTCAATTCGCTGCAAAACCCTCCTTCACGAGCTCACTCACGGCGGCTCGCGAGCCGGTCGAGGTCGTCCCGTGCGAGCCTCTTCGGGGGCTCTTCCGGGACGACGCTCCGGTGCCGGTGGCGACCCCTTTCCCATCGCACGCTCGCTCGCGCCGTCGCGGGTGTCGTGCGTTGAGGGAGACCTCCTCCTCGCGGGCCCAGCGGCGCGTCGACCCAGACCATCGCTCGGGGTGGCGCTTGCGGGCGACCTCGTAGAGCGCCCGACGGCGCTGCAACTGCGCGGCGTCGAGCTGCTGGTGCCGCGCGTCGGGCGTCACGTAGGAGATGCCGCTGTGCAGGTGCTCGCGGTTGTACCAGCGCACGAAGCCCTCCACCCAGCGCGAGGCGTCGACCTCGTTCTCGAACGGCTTCCCGCTGTACCAGGGCACGTACTTCAGCGTGCGGAACAGCGACTCCGAGAACGGGTTGTCGTCGCTCACGCGAGGACGCGAGTACGACGGCATCACCCCGAGCTTCTGCAGCGTCGCGAGCAGCGTCGCCCCGCGCATCGGACCGCCGTTGTCCGAGTGAAGCACCAGGGTGCCGGGCAGCACGCCCGCGGCCGCGCATGCGCTCGCGAACAGCGTTGCCGCGTGGTCGCTGGACTCCTCGGGATGCACCGCCCAGCCCATGATCCGACGACTCCAGATGTCCATCACCAGGTACAGGTAGACGAACACGCCGCGCACCGTGGTCGGCAGGTAGGTGATGTCCCAGCTCCACACCTGGTTCGGCCCCGTCGCCGTGTGCGTCGGCACCGGCCGCGGGGTCGGAGGGCGAGCGCGCCCGCGATGGGTCATTTCTCCGGTGCCGCGAAGCACGCGGTAGAACGTCGACTCCGACGCGACGTACTCACCGCGGTCCGCGAGCGCGGGCACGATGGTCTTGGGTGACGCGTCGCGGAACTCCTTGCTGCGTGCGATGCCGAGCACCGCCGCGCGTTCGGCCTCGCTCAGCGCGTTACCGGGGGCGCTGAGCGGACCTCTGCGGAGATCGTCGCCGCCGTTTTCACCGCGGGCCCGCCAGCGTTGCACGGTGCGCAGATCGAGGCCGATGACCTCGCAGGCGCGCTCGATCCGCGCCCCCGCCCGCACCGCCTCCATGAGCCAGCCGAGGATCATCGCCCGCGCCCCCGCTTCGTGGCGTCGTCCTCGTCCCCCAGAAACTCCCGAACTTTTTTTTGAAGGATGAGGAGTGCTGCGGCCTCGGCGAGGGCCTTGTCCTTGCGATCGATCTCCCGCTCCAGCTGCTGGATGCGACGACGATCCTCGGCCCTCGCGGCAAGCTCCGCGGGGGCAGCCTTGGACTTCGACGTGAGCGCGGCGAGCATCTCGTCGCGCCACTGCTCGAGCTGTGCGGCGTGGATCCCCTCGCGGCGCAGCATGGCGCCGAGCTCGGGCTCGGCGAGGGAGACGGAGAGGGCGACGAGGCGGAGCTTGTCCTCCGGCGTGCGCACGCGGTGGGTCGCCGGCGGATCAGGCAGCGGCGAGCGCGAGGCAGCGGCGGGCGAGGCGGGCGAGGCGGGCGAGGTCTCCTTGGTGCTCACCCCTGACACCGTAGCGGAGCGCCGCAGCCACGACGACAGCGTCGGCTGCGGCACATCGATCTCCCGCGCGAGCGCCGTCGCGCTGATCGCCTTCGGGCCCGTCATGCGCACCACCATCTTCTTCTTGAACGTCTCGGAGTAGGTCGTCATCGGATCGATCCCATCCGCCCCACGGAGCACTGCACCGGCGACGACGAGACCCATCCCGCGCCGCCCTACCCGAGGCGGCAACTACCCTGACACAGGGGGTTCACCAGGTGCACCGCCGCGTCCACCACCACGAAGTGCGCACGCAGACCCATCCGACGGACCACGCGCAGCAACACGTCCAGGCGGCGTGGGTCATCGGTCAGCAGGGCGACCATCCA
>JBILLI010000819.1:0-3426 GCA_044376155.1 Polyangiales bacterium | reverse complement strand
CACCGCGGCTTCGACGTTCTCTTTGCCCTTGGGACGAAGGCTCTCGTAGGCCTTCTTGAGGTTGTGGTGTCGGGTGTGCCGCGCGCGGTCGTCGGTGATGCCGAGCAGCGCGTCGGCGATCTGGCTTCGCTGCGCCGAGAAGTTCGCCACGATGTCGCCGCCCTTCGTCAGGTGCGCCTGGTAGAAGGGGTCGAGCCGCGCCGCGAAATCATCGAGCAGGCCGTCGACCACGTCGGGGATGAGCCCGGGGCGAATGCCCTTCACGAGCTTGAACGCGCCCTTGATCGCCAGGCCCGAAAGGCCCGACTTGGCCTCGACCTCGCGGTCGAGGAGCTGCTCCGCGTCGCGCACGACCGTCTGCCGCCGCGAGGAGTCGGTGAGGATGCTCTTCAGGTCCGCCATGACTGCAGCTCCCTTCTTCGATCAACGGTGCCAGGGCACGGCCGCGCCGCGCGCGGAGCCCATGGTGTAGCGAAACAGCGTGCCGCTGGAGGCGACGTAGAGGTCGGTGCAGGGCAGCGCGCCGGCGCCGAAGTCCACGTTGGCCGCCGCCGCGATGCCCATCCCGAGCACCTCGGGGTTGCTGCCGTCGGCGTCCAGACGAATGAGCCGACCGCGGTTGTCGCCGACGTAGATGCGCCCGTCGGCGTCGAAGGCGAGGCCGTCGGGGTTGCCGAGCCCCGAGGCCACGGTGGACCGCGCGCTCTCGCGGCCGTCGGTGAGCGTGAGCTTGAGCAGCGTGCCTGCTGAATAGCTCTCGACGTAGAGCGCGCCGTCGGGGCCGAAGGCCACACCGTTGGGGCTGGCGATGCGCATGGTGGTGACCTGCGTGCGCATCCCGTCGGGGTTCACGCGGTACACCTGCCCGCCGCCGAAGTCTGAGTAGAAGACGTTGCCGTCGGCGTCGATGGTGAGCCCGTTGGGCTGGCCCGCGCTCATCAGGAAGGGCCGGGCGGCGGGCGGGTCGGCGGCGATGTCGACCACGAAGAGGCTCTGCGTCGCGGGCGAGCCCACGTAGAGCCGCTGCCGCGTGGTGTCGAGCGCGAGGCCCCACACCGTCGACGCGCCCGTCAGGGTCACCCAGCGGTTCGTCGGCGAGCCGCCCGGGGGGAGCCGCCCCACGGCGCCGCTCTGCGAGTAGTAGATCGTCCCGTCGGGGCCGATGACCAGGCCCTCGGTGCCGCGCACGCCCGTGATGGTCGGCCGCTCCATCCCGCACGAAGGGGTCGAGGGCACATCGGTGGGGGGCGAGGGCACGTCGGCGGGCGTCGCGGGGACGTCGGCGGCGGTGTTGCCGGTGTCGGCCGTGACCGCGTCGACCGTGGTGACCACGTCGGTGCCGACCGCGGCGTCGGTGCCCGGGTTGGAGGGCGTCGAGGAGCACGCGGCGAGCGGGAGGAGCACCGCCGCGAGGGTGAAGCAACTGCGCATGGCTGCGTTTGTCGCGTGGAACCGCGGGCGAAGCAAGACGCCGCGGGAGAATCGTCGCCCGGGGCCCATGCGGCGCAGTATGTTCCGCGCGTGTCGACGCCCCCGACGATCCCGCGAGACGCGCTGGGCCTGGGCCTGCGGGCGGCGCACTACGACCACCTCTTCGCGCGCTGGCCCGAGGTCGGGTACTTCGAGGCGATCAGCGAGAACTTCCTCGATCCCGCGCGCCCCATGGCCGGTCGCATCGACGAGGTGCGCGCGCGCTATCCCGTGGTGCTCCACGGCGTGGGACTGAACCTCCTCGGGCACGCGCCCCTCGACGAGGGTTACCTCGACGCGCTGTGCCGCCTCGCCGACCGCGTCGACGCGCCCTTCGTCACCGATCACCTCTGCTGGACCGGCGCGCGCGGGGCCTCGCACCACGACCTGCTGCCGACGCCCTACGTGCCTGAGCTCGTCGCGCTGGCGGCGGAGCGGGCGGCGTATGTGCAGCGTCGCCTCGGGCGCCCCTTCGGCCTCGAGAACCTGTCGTCGTACGTGGAGTTCGCGCGCTCCACGATGAGTGAGTGGGACTTCTACACGGGGGTGGTCCGCGAGTCCGGGTGCTGGTTCATGCTCGACGTGAACAACGTCTTCGTCTCCAGCGTGAACCACGGCTTCGACCCCCGCGCGTACCTCGCCGCGGTGGACTTCTCGCGGGTGCTCCAGGTGCACCTCGCGGGTCACTCGGTGGAGCCCGACGGCACCCTGGTCGACACGCACGACCACCCCGTGCGCGACGAGGTGTGGGCGCTCTACGCCGACGCGTGGCGCCTCGGCGGCCCCTTCCCCACGCTGCTTGAGTGGGACGACCACATCCCCGCGATGCCCGCGGTGCTCGACGAGCTCGCGAAGGCGAAGGCGGCCCGGGAATGATCCACCGCCCCGCGCCGCCCTGGCTCGAAGACCTGCAGTCCCGCTTCGGCGAGGTGCTGCGCACGCCCCTCGACCGCGCCTCGGGCACGCTCACGGCGACCCCGACGGACTACCCCGCCGCGGCGCGCGAGGACGTCACCGCGTGGCCGCACACCCCGGCCGAGGCGCGCCTCGCGGTGTACAACCGGCAGTACTGGTTCCGGCTTTTTACCGTGTTGCAGACGGTGTTCCCGCTGCTCGTCGACCTCGTCGGCGCGTGGGACTTCAACGGCTATGCGTCGGACTTTCTCCTCGCGCACCCGCCGCGGGGGTGGGACCTGGAGCATGTCCCCGACGGCTTCGAGACCTTCTTCGCGTCACGCGTCGCGGACCACCCCGACGCCGCGCTGCTCACCGCCGCTGCTCAGCTCGACGCGGGCTGGCGCGCGCTGCTGCGGCATCCCCCCGCGCGCCCCTTTCAGCCCTCGCCCGACGAGGCCGCGGCGCTGCTCGACGGGCGGCTGCGACCCTCCCCCTCGGTGATGCTGATGGAAGACGCCTGGGGTCTGCTGCACCGCAAGGTTTCGCTGGCGGGCCCTCGCGCCGAGATCGCCTCGCCGTTGCCGACCCGCCGCGCGAGCGCGTCGTGGTTCTGCATCGTGCGCGAGCCCGGTGGGGTGCGGCACGTGCCGCTGGAGCAGGGCGAGGGCGCGCTGCTCGCGATGCTTCGGGGGGGCTCGCTGCGCGAGGCGCTGGCGCGGTTGGAGGCGGCGTGTGACGCGTCAGCCCGCGAGGCGCTGCCCGAGGCGGCGCAGCGCTGGTTGGCGAAGGGGGCGGAGCGCGGGGTGTGGTGCGGCGTCGACGCGGATCAGCGTCTCACGCAGGTGTAGCCGGTGCAGGTGTTGAGGCCCTGGCAGGTGTGCTCGGTGTAGACACCGATGGTCTCGTCGAACGAGAACCCGCCGCACGAGTTTGCCCCGCCGCAGTGGGGATGGATCTCGATGGTGCCGCCCACGCGGTTGCAGAGCGCCTGGAACACGTCGAGCGGGAGCGACGGCGTCGCGTCCGAGTAGACGATGACCCGGTCGGCCTGCACGTCGC
>JBILLI010000158.1:0-12613 GCA_044376155.1 Polyangiales bacterium | reverse complement strand
AGGGCCTCCTGGAGATGATCGACGTGCCCTACGTCGGCAGCGGCGTGCTCGGATCCGCCGTGGGCATGGACAAGGACGTCGCCAAGAAGCTCCTGCGCGCCGAGGGCATCCCCGTGGTCGACGGCTTCACCGTGCGCGCGGGCGACGGCGCCGACGTGGGCGCGGAGATCACCCGCCGCTGGGGGTATCCCGTGTTCGTGAAGCCCGCGAACATGGGCAGCTCGGTGGGCGTGTCGAAGGTGCGCGACGCGTCGGAGCTCGACGCCGCGATGGCCCTGGCGTTTCGCTTCGACCGCAAGGTGCTCGTGGAGCGCGGGCTGCGCGTGCGCGAGATCGAGGTCGCCGTGCTCGGCAACGACGCGCCCGAGGCGAGCATCGCGGGGGAGATCATCCCCACCCACGAGTTCTACTCGTACGAGGCGAAGTACCTCGACGAGCACGGCGCCGGGCTCGAGATCCCCGCGCGCGTGGACGAGTCCCAGATGGCCGCGCTGCGCGCCCTCGCGGTGAAGACCTTTCGCGCCCTCGACCTCTCGGGCATGGCCCGCGTGGACTTCTTCGTCGACAAAGACTCCGGCGCCCTCTACGTGAACGAGGTCAACACCATCCCGGGCTTCACCAGCATCAGCATGTACCCGAAGCTCTGGGAGGCCACCGGGCTCTCGTACCGCGCGCTGGTGAACCGCCTCCTCGAGCTCGCGGTGGAGCGCCACGCCGCGCGCCGCGCGCTCTCCACCCGCTACGCCCCGTAGCGGAGACCGCGACGCGCGGTCAGGCCACCGCGGGCGAGAGCCGCCGCGCCATCACCACGCGCAACAGGGTAGAGAACGCGAGGGAGGCCGCGAGCCCGATGCCCGTGGCGCCCAGCAGCGCGTGGAGGCCCAGCGCGACGCCCGTGAGCACCGCGGTCTCCATGGGGTGCGCGAGGGCGCGGCGTACGCTCTCCTTCACCGCGTCCACCGCGGAGATCCCCGGGGTCGTGATGGCCACGACGAAGAGGTACGCGAGGAAGAAGTTCGCCACGAGGGCCCCGGCGCCCAGCGCCATGGCGCCCAGGGCGTGCGCGAGGAGCCAGAGGATCCAGAGCACCACGCCCTGCCCGAAGCGCGGCGAGAGGTGCTTGAGCGAGTCGCCCACGGCGACGGTCTCTCCCCGCTGGATGCGCACGCAGGTCTCGGTGTAGCCCAGCAGCAGCGGGCCCGTGAGCAGCGAGAAGGTGCAGCCGCTCAGGATCAGCACCAACACCCCATCGACGAAGAGGGGCACGAGGTTCTCGCCCTGCGTGGCGCGGGTGAGGGTCTCTTTGAGGGCTTCGACGGGGTCGGTCGCGTTCATGCGGGGCTCCTGCGCGCGGCGGTCCCAGCGCGCGGGCACAGACTACGACGGCCGCGACGTCGATGGTTGCGCGGGGCCTACAACGGCCGCGGGGGGACGATCACCCGCACCTCGCGGCTGCCCAGGGGCGCGCCGCCTTCGCCCACCGCGTCGAGGTAGAGCCGCAGGCGCGTGGAGGTCCGCGCGTCACCCTCGACGGTCTCGTTGCCGAAGGTCACCGCGAAGCGCACGCGGGTGCCGGGGACCGTGCGGTACAGCGTGGTGAGGTCGGCACGCGACACCGCCGCGGAGTTCGTCAGCCCGGTCGGGGCGGTCCAGCAGCCGTCGGCGCGCATCGCGGCGGCGCAGGCGGTGACGCGCTGTCGCACCATCACCGCGGCGTCGACCCCGCCCGGGTTCGCGGCGTCGTTGCGCACCGCGGTGGAGACGTCCATGGGCAGCGCGCGGGTCATCTGTGAGAAGGCGCCCTGCACCACGGCGGTGAAGGCCGCGGGGGTGCGCAGGGCCTCGTCGCCGAGGTCGAAGACCAGGGGACGTCCCTCGTGGTCGACCGACCCGGTGACCGCCGCGAGCGCGTGGAGGTCGAGGCACGGCGCGCCCGGACGTCGCGCCACGGGCGCCGCGCCCTCGCAGCGCACGGAGGGGTTGGCGTTGAAGCCCAGCACCGCGCCGCCGAGGCGGTTGAAGGCCGCGGCGAGGTCGCGGAGGTCGTGCGGCGCGGGGGCGATGCCGCCGTAGGGCGCGTGCGCCCGCGCGGTGCCGGGCTCGGGCGCGCCGAGGTGGAACTCCCCGTCGGTGAAGAGCATCACCACGGGCAGGGCGTTGGGGCGAAAGCACGCGCCGCCGCGGGCGCCCGCGGGGCACATCGCGGGGGGCACCCAGCAGGGCGCGCCGCCGGGTTGATCCATGCAGCCGCGGGGCTCCGACGGGGTGAACAACCCCTCGCCCGTGACGGACTGATACAGGGCCTCGACCTGCGAGTCCGCGAGGTCGCCGCCCTGCCCGAGGGTGAACGCCGCGGCGGTGGTGATGAGGTCCGCGGCGCGGGTGGGGGGCTGCAGGGTGATGCCCTGCCCCGGGGTGCACCCGGGGGTGCCGGGCGGCCCGGCGCAGAAGGGGTGCAGCACGCGGTCTTGCGAGGCGCCGTAGGGGGTGACGGGAAAGTCTTCGTGGTGGTTCAAGCCCACCCAGGTGTCGGGCACGCGGGCGGCGAGCGACTCCACGAGGCCGCCCCGCGCCGCGCCCAGTGCGCCGCGGAGGGTGCGCAGCGCGGGCTCCATGGAGGCCGTGGTGTCGAGCAGCAGCAGCACGTCGGCGGCGCGCAGCGCGGTGGTGAATTCCACCTCGCGGCGCACAGGCGCGCCCTGCCACGGGAGCAGGAGGTAGAGCGCGTCGTCGGGCGGACGTCGCCGCGCGTCGGTGGCGCACCCGGTGAGCACCTGATCCGCGCACCACGCGCTCTCGACGGCGTCGAGGGCCCCGTCGTCGTCGCTGTCGGGGTCGCAGCGGCCGGTGCCGAGGAGGTCCTCTTCGCGGTCGGAGAGCCCGTCGTTGTCGCTGTCGTTGTCGAGGTAATCGGGCACGCCGTCGGGCTGCGGGGCGTTGAGCGCGCGGGTGCGTGCATCGAGCTCGACGGCGCACTCCGCGGGGCGCGAGCCCGGGTCGGCGTCGCCCGCTTCATCGGCGTCGCCCTCTCGGCCCGTGTCGTCGCCGTCGCCGTCGCTGTCGAGGTCGCGAAAGTTCGGCCGGCCGTCGCCGTCGAGGTCCGCGGCGCCCTCGTCGGCGTCGCGCACGGTGTCGCCGTCGCTGTCGAGGTCGCGCCAGTCGGGCAGGCCGTCGCCGTCGGTGTCGGCCGCGCCCATGGCGCCCGAGGCGAGCTCCACGGCGTTGGCGATGCGGTCGCCGTCGGCGTCGAGGTCGGCGTAGTCGGGCACCCCGTCGCCGTCGCTGTCCCACGGCGCGCAAGACCACCCGGTGACCGCGCGGGCGACCACGCCGGGGTGGTCGAGCGGGAGGCACCGGGCCTCGGGGGCGGCGCCGGTGTGCTGCGAGGACGAGGGCGCGACCTGCTCGGCGTCGCGCAAGGAGTCTCCGTTGGCGTCGGTGTCGACGGTGTCGGCGACGCCGTCGTTGTCGCTGTCGCGCAGGGGGTCGAGGCACCCGCGGGGCGCGCCGGCGTTGGCCTCGCGCGCGTCGGGGATGCCGTCGTTGTCGCTGTCGGGGTCACGCGCGTCGGGCACGTCGTCGCGGTCGCTGTCGCCGCGCCCCTCGACCGCGCTGGCGATGCCATCGCCGTCGGGGTCGTCGTCGGCGGTGCAGGTGCCGCCGCCCGGGGTCACGTCGCGCGGAGGCGCAGACACATCACCGCCAGCGTCCGGGGGGGAGCCGCCCGGGCGCTCGTCACGCACACACGCGAGGGAGCAGAGCGCGGTCAGGAGCCCCGCGCGAAGGGTCGTAAGCACAACGGCGATGGTAGCACCCGGGGCGCCGATGCGACGTCCCTGCGCGTGTCACACCGCCCGCGCGCGCTCGATGCGGCCGCGGATCACCGCCCGCGCGATGGGGTGGTACCCCTCGGCGGCGCGCGCGAAGGTCTCGTCGGCGAGGCCCCGGGTCTCGGGGCGGGCGAGGAGCCCGTCGTACAGGGGCTTGAGGTACTTCATCCGCCCCACGGAGGTGAGCACCCGCGCCACCTCGGGCAGCGCGGGGGCGTGGCCCGCGGCGAGGCAGAGCTCCAGCCACGCGACCTTCACCTCCATGTTGCCGGTCTGCGTGAGGCCGAAGCGCGCGTCGAGGTCGCGCAGCAGGGCGGGGTCGGCCGCGCGGGGCAGGCGGTCGAGGTAGAGCTGCCACTCCGTCGACGACATCTCCTTGCCGCGCAGGTCGTTCGGCGCGGTGGCGCCCAGGGCCTCGACCGCCGCGAGCTTCGCGCTGCGGGTCTCGGGCGCGTTGCCGGGCACGCCCTCGCCGTCGACCCAGGCGCGCCAGCCCACGGCCTCGAGGGCGCCGGGGAGCTCGGTCTCGACGAAGGCGAGGAACGCGTCGGTGGTGATCGAGGTGAAGCGGTGGGCGTCGAAGTAGCGCCGCGCGAAGGCCTCGAAGCGCGGGCGACCCACGTGGGCCTCGAGGGTGCGCAGAAAGAGGTTGCCCTTGTCGTACGGGACCTCGCTGAACGCGTCGTCGGGGTCGACCCCGTCGAGGGGCACGCGCAGGCGGGTGAGCTCGGGGCGGCCCTGGGCGGTGAAGCGCGCCACGGCGTCGTCGAGGCCCTTGCGGCACAAGGCGCTGGAGAGCGCGGCCATGTCCTCGCCCTCCACCGACTCGACGATGCGGAGCTCGGCGTAGCGGGTCCAGCCCTCGTTGAGCCAGAAGTGCTGGGCGTCGGCGTTGGTGACGAGGTTGCCAGACCAGGCGTGGGCGAGCTCGTGGGCGATGACCCGCACCTGCGAGCGGTCGCCCGCGAGGAGCGTCGGGGTCACGAAGGTGAGCCGGGGGTTCTCCATCCCGCCGTAGGGGAACGACGGGGGCATCACGAGGATGTCGTAGCGGTCCCAGGCGTAGGGGCCGAAGAGGCGCTCGCCCACGTCGATGAGGGACTCGGTGTCGGCGAACTCCCAGGCCGCGCGCTCGACCACCGAGGGCTCGGCCCACACCCGGGCGCGGGGGCCGAGGTCGCGGGACGCGAGGTCACCCGCCGCGAGGGCGAGGAGGTAGGGGGGGATGGGCTGGGGCATCTCCCAGCGCTCCACGGCGTGGTCGCCCTGCAGCTCCCGGGAGACGTGCGCCGCGGCCATGAGCGCGCGCAGCGCCGCGGGCACGGTGAGCGCCGCGGTGAAGGTCACCCGCCGCCGGGGGGTGTCTTGCAGCGGGATCACCGACCGCGCGTGGATCGCCTGGCACTGCGAGAACAAGAAGGGCTGCGCGCCCCCCGCGGTCTGCGCGGGCGAGAGCCACTGCAGCGCGCTCGCGTCGGGGGAGGTGCGGTACGCGAGGGTCACCGACCGGGTGTCAGGGTGCAGGGTGAGCGCGAGGCACGAGCCCAGGATGGCGTCCCGCGGACCGAGCGCGAAGGGCACGTCGCGGCCCTGATCGTCTCGCACGACACGCACGTCGAGGTCGCGCGCGTCGAGGTGCAGCGGGCCCTCCGACGGCGCGAGGAGGTGGAGGGTCACCGCCGCGTCGAGGACGCGGTGGTCGAAGTCCACCCGGGCGTCCCAGTGCAGGGAGGCCACGATCGGATGGGCGTCGTCGGCGTAGGAGTGCGGGTCCAGGCGGGCCATGCGAGGGCGCGGAGGATGGACCCCCGCGCCGCGGAATTGAAGGGGCAACGTGCGCCGGGACGCATTGAAGCGCGCGCGTGGACGGTGATACGCTGCCGACCGCCTACGCCCGCGTCGCCTGAGGGACGTCGGGGTGTCACCGATCCGCAACGCCCACGCGCAGCGACCACCGAGCGATGTCTGACCCCACCCCCGAGGCCGCGCCCGTCCCCGAGCTTCGTCGCGAACTGCTCGCGCTCTCGGAGAAGCACGGCGTGCCCTCCATCGACCTGGCGACGCTGCGTCTGCGCCTCGAAGACCTCGCGGTGCTCCCGCAGGAGGTCGCGCGGCGGCACGGCGTGCTGCCCATCCTGGTGAAGGACGAGGCGCTCTTCCTCGCCATGTCCGCCCCTGCGGACCCGCGGGTGGTGGAGGAGGTGGAGTTCGTCTCGGGCAAGAAGGTCTTCGCCTTCGGCTGCGATGCCGAGCAGCTCGCGACCACCCTCGATGTCGTCTACGAGCGCTACGCGCAGGGTGACCCGCACTGGTCCGGCGCGCGCGCCGCGCCCGCGGAGCCTGCGGCCGTGGCAGCACC
The DNA here is from genome assembly GCA_044376155.1 of Polyangiales bacterium. Taxonomy (GTDB): domain Bacteria; phylum Myxococcota_A; class Polyangia; order Polyangiales; genus JAWKRB01. Next base: position 6,424 of record JBILLI010000158.1, on the reverse strand, counting down.
GCCGCCCCCGGCGCCGCCCTCGGAGCGGGCGCCGCCGCCGCTGCCGAAGCCGTTGAAGTCCCGCGCCGCGACGCTGCTGCACACCTCCCCCGCGGCGCCGCCCCCGCCGCTGCCCGCGGCCGATGGCGGGGTGGGTCCGCGCACGGGGATGCGCCCCATCGCCCGGATCCCCGCACCGCCCCCGCCGCTTCCTGCGGCCGCGATGCGCTCCGACCCGCCGTTGTCGCCGAGCATTCTGCCGTCGGCGCTGCCGCCGATGCTCAGCCCCTCGGGGCACACGGTGATGCTGGTGGTGGGCCATGACGGCGACCGGGAGCTGCTCCGCGCGGCGTTCTCTGACCTCGGCCATCGGGTGATCGAGCACCCGCGGCTGGAGGGCGCGCTGGCCCAGGTCGACGCGCAGAAGCCCGACCTGCTCGTGGTCGAGGCGCAGCTCCCCGACGGGCACGGGTACTCGCTGCTGGAGGCGCTTCGACAGGGCGCGTCGGAGCGGTCGGTGAGCACCCTCGCGCTGCTCCCGGGGGCGTCGTCCCGGCGGGTGGTGGATGACCTCCGGGCCGCGCTCGGGGTCAAGGGCGTGCTCGAACGGCCGATCCGTGCAGTCGACGTGCTCACCCGCGCCGAGTCGGTGTTCGAGGCCCGCGAGGCGCCCGAAGCCCCCGAGGACTACCTCTCGCCCCAGGCCGAGGTCTCGCTGCAGTCGGGCGTCGAGGCGTACCAGCGCGGCGACATCAACGCGGCGATCACCTTCGTGGAAGAGGGCCTGCGCAGCGCGCCGAGCTCCTACCGCCTGCACTACCACCACGGGCTGCTGCTGGGCCGCCGCGGCGACGTGCACCTCGCGGCGCGGGCGCTGGAGCAGTCCCTCGCGCTGCACGACCATTACTTCCCGGCGCTGCGCAACCTCGCGGTGCTCTACGAGCGCGCGGGCTTTCGCCGCAGCGCGTTGGAGGTGTGGGAGCGCGCCCACGCCGCGGCCCCCGACGACGCCACGCGCGATTCCATCAAAGCGCGCGTCGTGTCATTGCTCTAAGAGGGATCAGTGGAGTCTGTGCGATGAACTTCGTCTGCGACCGTTGCAAGCAGAAGTACCACGTGGCCGACGAGAAGCTTCGGGGCCGCGCGGTGACGCGGTTCCGCTGCAAGAAGTGCGAGCACGTGATCGAGCTCGACCTCGCCGCGAGCGAGGCCGCCACGGCCGCGGCGGCGCCGGTGGAGGAGGAGCCCGCGACGATGACCGGCCCCACCCTCGCCACGCCCGCGCCGAAGCCCTTGACCACCGTGCCCATCAGCCGCCCGCGGGCGCCGACGATGGTGGGCGGCCCCGCGGCGAGCCCTGGGATCCCCGGTCCCGCGGGCGTGCCCAAGCCCCCAGTGCGCACGCGCGCCGCCACCGTCACGGGCGCCGCCGTGGCCGCGGCGAAGCCCGCGTTGCGCGCGCCGGAACGCTCCACCTCGGCCATTCTCAACGCCTCGGAGACCGGGTGGTACGCGGGCATTCGTGACCTTCCGGTGGGGCCGTTGACGCGCAAGGAGCTGCTCGCCAAGGTGCAGAGCGGCGACGTGACCGCCGACACCCTGGTGTGGCGCGAGGGGCTCGACGACTGGCGACCGCTGCGCAACGTGGCCGAGCTCGGCGACATGCTCCGGGCGGGCGCGCAGAAGCTCTCGGGCAGTCTGCTCGACGAGATGGGCAAGCGCCCGGCGCCCCCGCGCAGCGCGCAGGTGGTGCCCATCGGCGCGGCCCGCGGCGCGTCGTCCCGCCCCGCGGCGCCCGACGAGGACGAGGAGGCCACACGGATCACGGGCCTCGACCCCGCCATCGCGGCGATGGCCGCGCGTGCCCTCGCGAAGCCCAAGGTGGGCGACCCCGCGAGCGAAGAAGAGACCCTGGTCAACGGGCGCAAGCTCGGGGCGGCGTCTCCCATCACCCCGGTGGGGCCGAAGCTCTCCGAAGAGGAGCTGGCCATGGGCGCCACCCTCGACTCGTCGGCCGCGCCCCCGAAGGAGCGCCCCGCGGCGGTGTTTCCTGCGCCCGCGACGGCGCCCGCCGTGCCGCCGCCCGCGGGGGATTTCGGCGCCGACGACCTCCCCGAGAACCTCTTCGCGAAGCCCGCGAAGCCCGAGCCCGCGAAGCCCGCGGCGCTGAGCCTCGGCGCCGACCTCGGCGGCCCCGCGGCGTTGGCCGCGCCCTCGCTGGCGCCCGCGCCGCTCGCCCCGCCCGTGTCGGGACCGACGTCGGTGGCGCCGACCTACTCCATGGCGCCGTCGACGCCCGCCCCGGCGCAGCCCCGCGGAGGGCTCTCGGCGGCGGTGCTGGTGCTCATCGGCGGCGTGCTCGTCTCGGGCGTGGGCCTCGGGATCTACATCGGCCGCGCGAACACCGCGCCTGCCCCTGCGCCTGCCCCTGCGCCTGCGACCGCCCCCACGATCGCGGCGCCCAGCGTGGCGGCGCCCGTGGCGGTGAACCCCGCGCAGGCCGAGCCCGCGGCCCCCGCGGCCGAGCCTGCCGCCCCTGCGGCCCCCACGGCGGAGGCTCCTACACCCGCCGAGGCACGCACCAACGGCGGCCGTTCGCACACGTCGGGCAGCCACCCCCGCACGAACACCAACGCGGCGCCTGCGCTCACCGCAGAGCAGCGTGCGGCCCTGCGGGAGCTCGGCGCGCAGCCCGGTGCGGTCACCGCGGGCGGCCCGGTGGGCAATACGACCCTGCGCACCACGCAGGCTCCCTCCGCGGGCGGGGGCAACCCCACGGGTGAGTCGGAGCAGGCCCGCGCGAACCGCTCGATGCGGGTGTTTCGCGACAGCCGCGTGGCCGACAACTGCTGGCAGCAGGTGCTGCGGCAGAACCCCGCGCTGCGCTCGGGCTCGGTGACGATTCAGTACACCGTGAGCAACCAGGGCCGCTTCACCAACATCGAGGTGATGAACAGCCCCGATCCGCGGTTCACGCAGTGCATCCGGTCGCGCTCGGGCGGCATCGCCCCCATGGGCGGCGGCCCCAGCGCCTCGGCGCAGATCACGGTGAACCTCACCGCGAGCTGACGGCCGGGTCTTCGTCCTCCAGCGAGAAGAGACAGTCCCCGGCGGTGAGGTCCATCGCGGCGCGTTCGAGCGCGGCGACCCCCTCGGCGGGGAGCTGCACGCGCAGGGTCACGGTGCTCTCCCACTGCTCGTCGAGCACCTCGGCCTCGTGCGCGGGCAGGGCGCGTCGCAGGGCCTCGAAGCGCGCGTACTGCACCTCCACCCGCACCCGCGCGCGGCGCACCTTCTCGCGTGTGGGGAGCGACTGCAGCGCCTCGACCACGCCGCCCGTGTAGGCCCGCACGAGCCCGCCCTTGCCGAGCAGCACGCCGCCGAAGTAGCGCGTGACCACGGCGCAGACGTCACCGATGTCGCTGTGCAGCAACGCGTTGAGCATGGGTCGCCCCGCGGTGCCGTGGGGCTCGCCGTCGTCGCTGAGCCCGATGCACGCGGTGCTCCCAGGCGGACCGACCACGTAGGCCCAGCAGTGGTGGGTGGCGTCGGGGAACTCCGCGCGGATCCGGTCGATGTGCGCGCGGGCCGCTTCGAGGGTGGGTGCGGGCGCGAGGGACGTGAGGAAGCGGCTGCGATCCACCTCCTGCGCGACGCGGTGCTCCCCCGCGGGGATGCGGTGGCGCGGGCTCAGGGTGCGCCCCGGGGGGTGACAGCGGTGGGCGCCTGGAGAGTCACGGCGAGGGCCGCACTCGTCCTCCAGGTGGGTGGTGCGCGTCAAGCCGCGGTGACGCGCACCGCGAAGGTCTCGTCGGCGGAGCACACGCCCTCGGCGAGGAAGGACGGCAGGTTGCGCAGCGCCTCACGCACCCGGGCGCGCAGGGCGGGCTCGTCGCTGCACCACGCGAGCACGGGTCCATCACCCCAGGCGGCCAGCAGGGCGCCGTCGTTGGCGGGCGCGCCGCGGGTCTGGGTGACCGCGCGGGAGAGGCCGCGGGTGGACACGTAGAGCGCCCACACCGTCGCCTCGCCCTCGCGGCGCAGGGTCACCCACCAGGCGCGTCCGTCGTCGGTGGCGGGGTGTTGCGCGCGCACCGCGTCGCGGCGGAGCAGCGTGGGCATCACGGTGCGGGTGAAGAGCGCGCCGAGCTCCCCGCGACGGCCGCGAAAGCGCGCGGCCGCGGGGTGCAGCACCCCCTCGGCCCAGCGGTAGCGACGACCGCCGCGCTCGAAATCGTGGTGCAGAGAGGACTCGGTGAACGCGTGCTCCATGCGCCAGAACATCACCCATACGCGCAAGGGGCGCCATGGCACTTTGACATATACTGTCACCAATGGAGACATTGTCTGTCACAGGGGATCGGTGTTCCGGGAGCCGTGGTGGTGGTGTATGAGACGCGCCGCGCGGCGCAGGGCGACCGCGGCGAAGGAGCGAAGCGGCCATGAAGTTCTTCATCGACACGGCGGACCTCGGTGAGATCCGCGCGGCGGCGGCGATGGGTCTCATCGACGGCGTGACCACCAACCCGAGCCTCGTGGCGAAGACCGGTCGGCGCTACCTCGACGTGGTGCGTGAGATCTGCGAGGTGGTCGACGGCCCCATCTCCGCCGAGGTGCTCTCGACGGACTACGACGGGATGATGGCCGAGGCCCACGACTGGGCGAAGGTGCACAAGAACATCGTGGTGAAGCTCCCGCTCACCCTCGAGGGGCTCCGCGCGGTGCGGGCGTGCAAGGCCGAGAACATCTCCACCAACGTGACCCTGTGCTTCTCGGCGAACCAGGCGCTGCTCGCGGCGAAGGCCGGCGCGACCTTCATCTCGCCCTTCGTCGGTCGCCTCGACGACATCTCCGAAGACGGCATGGACCTCATCTCGGACATCGTCACGATCTACACGAACTACGACTTCGACACCGAGGTGCTCGTGGCCTCGGTGCGCCACCCCATTCACGTGCAGACCGCGGCGCTCATGGGGGCCGACGTGTGCACGATCCCGTACAAGGTCATCGAGCAGCTCGCGAAGCACCCGCTCACCGACCTCGGGCTCGCGAAGTTCGTCGAGGACGCGAAGAAGATCCCGCGCTGACCGCCGCGCGCAAACTTCCCTTCGACGCGCGGTCGGACTACCACCAACGCACCCTCATGCGCCGCGCCCTCCTCGCCCTCGCCCCGGTTGTGCTCCTCGCCGCGCCCGCGCCCGCGTCTGCGCAGAACGTCTCCGCCGCCGAGGCGGGGCGGCAGTCGTTCCAGCTCGGTCGCGCGCTCTACGACCAGCGCCGCTGGGCCGAGGCCCTCGACGCGTTTCGCACCTCGCAGCAGGTGCTCGCGTCACCCAACACCCTGCTCTACATCGGCCGCTGCCACCGCGAGCTCGGGCGCAGCGCCGAGGCCTACCGCACGCTCCTGCAGGCCGCGCAGAGCGCGCAGTCCCGCACGGCGACGGAGCCCCGCTACGTGCCCACCGCCGAAGCCGCGCAGCGCGAGGCCGGGGCCATCACCGAGCGCATCGCGTTCGTCATCATCGACGTGCCCGAACAGCCCCCGGCGCTCACCGTGAGCCTCAACGGCGAGGCGGTCTCCCCCGCGCAGTTCGGCGACGCGCTGGCGGTGGATCCGGGCGCGGTGACCCTCGAGGCCAACGCCGCGGGGCGCATGCCCTTTCGCGGCTCGAGCGCAGTGTCCGCGGGGCAGCAGACGCGCATGACCGTGAGCCTCGCGACCTATCAGCCCGGTGCGGCGGTGACCGCGCAGCCCGTGACCTTCGCGCCCACCGCGCAGTCGTCGATCACCCGGCCGACGCTCTTCGCGACCGCGTCCACCGCGTCGCCGCTGCGCCCGCTGGGGATCACCACGCTGAGCCTCGGCCTCGCGGCGGGCGTCGCGGGGATCTTTACAGGCCTGCGCGCGCGCGAGCTTCAGACCGAACTCGACCGGATCTGCCCCTCGGGCTGCGGCAACACGCGGGTCGACGTGCGCAACATGGTCGACGAGGGCAACAGCATGGTCACCTTCACCAACGTGCTCTGGGGTGTGGGCGGGGCGATGGTGGTGGCCGGCGCGATCATGTGGATCGTCGCGCCCTCGGGCGGTGGTTCGCTGGACCTGTTCACCCCGCAGCTCGCGCGGGTGCGGCCCTACGTCGACCCCACGCACGGCAGCGCGGGGCTCGTGGGCACGTTCTGACGGGACCTCTGGCTCATGGGCCGCTCGGGGTGAACCCGCGGGGCGTGGCCCCCATCCCTACGCCCTTCTCCCGATGTGGTTCACCTCAAGACCTCTCTCCGAACTGCGCTTGTTCGCTGCGCGAATTCGTGGCGCGTGGCCCCCATCCCCGTCCCTTCCCCCGCCTCGGGGGAAGGGTGGAGAGCCGCGGTCTCAGGAATGGTCCAATCGTCTCAGAACGCTTGGGGTGCAACGCATTTCGTCTCACCCGCCCGTCTTTCG
>JBILLI010000159.1:0-12613 GCA_044376155.1 Polyangiales bacterium | reverse complement strand
CGCCCGCGCCGATGCCCTGCAGCGCCCGCGCGGCGATGAGCCACCCGATGCTCCCCGCCGCGCCGCACGCGAAGGACCCGAGGAGAAAGAGCGCCACGCTCGCCAGCGCCACGGGCTTGCGGCCCACCATGTCGGCCAGCTTGCCGTAGATCGGCGTGGCCACGGTGACGGTGAGGAAGTAGGCCGCCGCGACCCATCCGTAGAGCGACACGCCCCCGAGGTCGGCGATGACCGTGGGCATGGCCGTGGAGACCACCGTGGCCTCGACCGCGCTCAGCGCCATGAGGCTCATCAGCGCGGCGGTGGTGAGCCCGCGGTGTGTGCTGCGGGACGCGGCGAGGGGGGCGTTCATGCGGGGGCACGCGCTCTAGCACGCCTGACGCGCGGAGACAGCGCGGCGTCGGCGCGGCGACTCCCTGCCGGGGGTTGGCGCGGGGCCCGAGGCCGGTGCGATGATCCCTGAAGGTACTTCACGGGAGAGAGATTGATGATGAGACAGAGATCCTTGTTCGCGCGGGTGCGCGCCGCGATGTTCGCGGCGTCGGTGCTCGCGGCGGGCTGCACCAGCAGCTCGGTGGTCGGGACCGGCATGGACGCCAGCACCGACGTGCAGTGCGCCACGGGTCAGACCGCGTGCGGCGGCGCCTGCGTCGACCCCCGCACCAGCACGCAGCACTGCGGCGCCTGCGGCACGGCGTGCCCCGGGGGCAACGTGTGCGTCAACGGCGCCTGCATGCAGAGCTGCCCCGGCGCGCAGACGCTCTGCAACGGCAACCTCTGCGTGAGCACCGGCACCGACCGCGAGCACTGCGGCGCCTGCGGCAACGTCTGCGCCGCGGGGCAGGTGTGCTCCAACGGCCGCTGCGCCCTGACCTGCGCGTCGAACCTCCAGACCTGCACCCGCGGCGGCGACGGCGGCGCCAGCGTCGACGGCGGCGCCGAGCGCTACTGCGCCGACCCCGCCACCGACCGCAACAACTGCGGCGCCTGCGGCAACGTCTGCCCCAGCGGCCGCGTGTGCGAGCGCGGCGCGTGCGTGATCTCGTGCCTCGACGGCCAGAGCGTCTGCGGCGAGACCTGCCGCGACCTGCAGACCGACCGCGCCAACTGCGGCGCCTGCGGCAACGCCTGCGCGAGCGGGCAGGTGTGCTCCAACGGCACCTGCCAGGTGAGCTGCGGCGGCGGCACCACCGAGTGCATGAGCGTGTGCCGTGACCTGCAGACCGACGTCTCCCACTGCGGCGCCTGCGGCGCGGCGTGTATGCCGGGGCAGGTCTGCAGCCGCGGCGTGTGCGAGCTGAGCTGCGCGGTGGGCCTCTCCAACTGCACCGGCGTCTGCCGCGACCTCACCACCGACAACAACCACTGCGGCGCCTGCGGGAACATCTGCCCGTCGGGCCAGGTGTGCTCGGGCTCCATGTGCCGCACGAGCTGCGCGCAGGGCACCACCGACTGCGGCGGCGCCTGCCGCGACACCCAGACCGACCGCGCCAACTGCGGCGCCTGCGGCACGTCGTGCCCGAGCGGGCAGGTGTGCTCCGCGGGCATGTGCCAGGTGAGCTGCGGCGCGGGCACCACCAACTGCGGCGGCGTCTGCCGCGACGCGCAGACCGACCTCGCGAACTGCGGCACCTGCGGCAACGCCTGCGCCAGCGGGCAGGTGTGCTCCGCGGGCATGTGCCAGGTGAGCTGCGGCGCGGGCCTCACGAACTGCCAGGGCATCTGCCGCGACGCCCAGACCGACCGCGCGAACTGCGGGATGTGCGGCCGCGCCTGCGCCAGCGGGCAGGTGTGCTCCGCGGGCATGTGCCAGGTGAGCTGCGTCGCGGGCACCACCAACTGCGAGGGCGTCTGCCGCGACACGCAGACCGACCGCGCGAACTGCGGGATGTGCGGCCGCGCCTGCCAGGGCGGCGAGGTGTGCGCCAGCGGGATGTGCGTCGTGAGCTGCGGCGGCGGCCTCTCCGACTGCGCGGGCGTCTGCCGCGACCTCACCAACGACCGCGGCAACTGCGGCGCGTGCGGCGTCTCGTGCCCCGCGGGGCAGGTGTGCTCCAGCAGCGCCTGCGCCGTGAGCTGCGGCGGCGGCCTCACCAACTGCTCGGGCACCTGCCGCGACACCGACACCGACCGCGCCAACTGCGGCGCCTGCGGCAACGCCTGCGCCAGCGGCCAGGTGTGCTCCAACGGCGCCTGCCAGGTGAGCTGCGGCGGCGGGCTGACCAACTGCGCGGGCACCTGCCGTGACCTCCAGAGCGACCTCGCGCACTGCGGCGCCTGCGGCAACGTCTGCGCCGCGGGGCAGGTGTGCTCCAACGGGCGCTGCACCGTGAGCTGCGCCACGGGCCTCACCAACTGCGCGGGCACCTGCCGCGACACCGACACCGACAACAACCACTGCGGCCGCTGCGGCAACGTCTGCGCGAGCGGCCAGGTGTGCTCCGCGGGGAGCTGCCAGCTCTCGTGCCAGGAGGGCACCGTGAACTGCGGCGGCTTCTGCCGCGACCTGCAGAGCGACGTGCGCAACTGCGGCGGCTGCGGCATGGCCTGTGCGAGCGGGCAGGTCTGCTCCGCGGGCGTCTGCCAGGTGTCGTGCGGCGCGGGGCTCACCAACTGCGGCGGCGTCTGCCGCGACCTCAACACCGACAACGGCAACTGCCGCACCTGCGGCAACGCCTGCGCCGGGGGCCAGGTGTGCTCCGCGGGCGCGTGCACCGTGTCGTGCGGCGCGGGCACCTCCAACTGCTCGGGCACCTGCCGCGACCTCACGACCGACCGTCTCAACTGCGGCGGCTGCGCGCGCGCCTGCGCCTCGGGGCAGATCTGCGTCACGGGCATGTGCGTGCTCTCGTGCGCCGCGGGCCTCACGAACTGCGCGGGCACCTGCCGCGACACCCTCACCGACCGCGCCAACTGCGGCGCCTGCGGCATGGCCTGCGCCAGCGGGCAGGTGTGCACCAACGGCGCGTGCGCCGTGAGCTGCGGCGGCGGCACCCTCAACTGCGGCGGCGTCTGCCGCGACACCGACACCGACCGCAGCCACTGCGGCGCCTGCAACAACGCCTGCGCCTCGGGGCAGGTCTGCTCCAACGGCGCCTGCGTCGTGAGCTGCGGCGGCGGGCTGACCAACTGCTCGGGCACCTGCCGCGACCTCACCACCGACCTCGCGAACTGCGGCCGCTGCGGCGGCGCCTGCGCCTCGGGGCAGGTGTGCTCCAACGGCGTCTGCCAGCTCTCGTGCCAGGCCGGCACCACGAACTGCTCGGGCACCTGCCGCGACCTGCAGACCGACAACAACCACTGCGGCCGCTGCGGCGCCGCGTGCGCCGCGGGGCAGGTGTGCTCCGGCGGCATGTGCCAGCTCTCGTGCCAGACGGGCACCGTGAACTGCGGCGGCTTCTGCCGCGACCTGCAGAGCGACGTGCGCAACTGCGGCGCCTGCGGCATCACCTGCCCCGGCGGGCAGGTCTGCTCCGCGGGCACCTGCCAGGTGTCGTGCGGCGCCGGCACCACCAACTGCGGCGGCGTCTGCCGCGACCTCAGCACCGACAACGCGAACTGCCGCACCTGCGGCAACGCCTGCGCCTCGGGCCAGGTCTGCGCGGGCGGCACCTGTCAGGTGAGCTGCCTCGCCGGCACCACCAACTGCTCGGGCACCTGCCGGGATCTGCAGAGCGACCGCCTCAACTGCGGCGCCTGCGGCATGGCCTGCCCCGCGGGGCAGATCTGCGACCGCGGGGCCTGCCAGGTCTCCTGCGGGGCCGGGCTCACCAACTGCGCGGGCACCTGCCGCGACCTGCAGAGCGACCGCGCGAACTGCGGCGCCTGCGGCATGGTCTGCGGCGACGGCCAGGTGTGCGCCGCGGGGCGCTGCACCGTCTCGTGCGGCACCGGCACCACGAACTGCGCGGGCACCTGCCGCGACCTCACCACCGACCGCCTCAACTGCGGCGCCTGCGGCATGGCCTGCGGCAGCGGCGAGGTCTGCACCGCCGGTCGCTGCACCCTCTCGTGCCAGTCCGGGCTGACCAACTGCAGCGGCTCGTGCCGCGACACCCTCACCGACCGCGCGAACTGCGGCGCCTGCGGCACCCGCTGCGCCACGGGCGAGATCTGCGACAGCGGCCGCTGCGTCGTGAGCTGCTCCTCCGGCGGCACGGTGTGCAGCGGCGTGTGCCGCGACCTCAACAACGACAGCAACCACTGCGGCATGTGCGGGCGCGTCTGCGCCTCGGGCCAGGCCTGCGTGATGGGCACCTGCGCCGTCTCGTGCGGCGGCTCGCTCACCAACTGCGCGGGCGTCTGCCGCGACACCCAGACCGACCGCAGCCACTGCGGCGCCTGCAACAACGCCTGCGCCTCGGGGCAGATCTGCGCCAACGGCGCCTGCGTGCTCTCGTGCGCGTCGGGCACCACGGCGTGCAGCGGCGTCTGCCGCGACCTCGCCAACGACCGCCTCAACTGCGGCGCCTGCGGCAACGCCTGCGGCGCAGGGCAGATCTGCACCGCGGGCCGCTGCGTGCTCTCGTGCGCGACGAGCCTCACCGACTGCTCGGGCGTCTGCCGCGACCTGCAGACCGACCGCAACCACTGCGGCGCCTGCAACAACGCCTGCGGCACCTCGCAGATCTGCACCGCGGGCCGCTGCGTGCTCGACTGCCCCACCGGGCAGACGGCCTGCGGCACCACCTGCGTGAACCTCCAGAACGACGCGTCGAACTGCGGCGGCTGCGGCCGCGCCTGCGCCACCGGGCAGGTCTGCGCCAACGGCGCCTGCGCCGGCGTCTGCAGCGGGGGCCAGATCACCTGCTCAGGCGTGTGCGTCACCCCCACCACCGACGTGAACAACTGCGGGGCGTGCGGCACCGTGTGCCCCGCCCGCGCCAACGCCCGCGCCACCTGCGCGTCGGGCACCTGCGGCATCACCTGCCAGACCGGCTTCGGCAACTGCAACGGCAACAACGCCGACGGCTGCGAGGTCGACACCAACACCAACACCTCGAACTGCGGGGCGTGCGGCACCGTGTGCCCCGCCCGCGCCAACGCCGCCACGACGTGCCAGGCCGGCACCTGCGGGTTCACCTGCAACACCGGCTTCGCCAACTGCGACGGCAACGCCGGCAACGGCTGCGAGGTCAACCTCCAGACCGACGCGAGCAATTGCGGCACCTGCGGCAACCGCTGCTCGGGGTCGTGCAACGCGGGATCATGCGGGTGCCTCTCCGGCGGCCGCCTGCCGCCCAACCGCTGCGTCACGGGCACCGACCCCTTCACGGGCGCGCCCTGGATCATCTGCCGCGCCGACTGCAACACCGCCTGGGTCAACGCCAACAGCAGCGGGCGGTACCACGCGAACTTCATCTGCCAGCAGCTCGGCTATCGCACCCTCGGCAACTGGGACGGCACCTGCGGCAACGTGTGCGGGTACTGCGAGGGATCCACCTCGTGCAGCGCCAACGGCAACGAACGCATGGGCCGCACCGAGGGACCCAACTGCGGCTCTGACTCCAACGGCGGGATCTACTGCAACACCGTGATGTGGCAGTGCCTGCGCTGACCCGCTGACCCCCCCCTCCCGCGGCGCGCGCTCCCCCGCGCGACCGCCGCGGGTGCAGTCCGCCCCCATCCCGGGCACAATGCCCGCCGCCATGAAGCTCCTGGTCGTGGAAGACGACACCAAGGTCGCGCGCTTCCTCACCCGCGTGCTCTCCGAGGAGGGCTATGCGGCCGACACCTGCGCGCGCGGCGCCGACGCGCTCACGCAGGCCGCCACGGGGCTGTACAACCTCGTGATCCTCGACTGGATGCTCCCCGACATGGACGGGCTCTCGGTGGTCCGCGAGCTGCGTCGCCGCGGGGTGCAGGTGCCCGTGATGATGCTCACCGCGCGGGGCGAGGTGAGCGAGAAGGTCCTGGCCCTCGACGCCGGCGCCGACGACTTCGTGGTCAAGCCCTTCGAGGTCGAGGAGCTCGCCGCCCGGGTGCGCGCGCTGCTCCGACGTGCGGTCGGCGCGCGACGCCTCGACCTCGGCCCGCTGCGGGTGGACTTCACCGAGCGCAAGGCCAGCCTCGACGGCGCCCTGCTCGACCTCACCAGCAAGGAGTACGCGCTGCTGCTCCACCTCGCGCACCGCATCGACCGCGTGGTGTCCCGCACCGAGCTACTCGCCCAGGTGTGGGGGTCGAGCTTCGACCCGGGCTCCAACCTCGTCGACGTGCACGTCAGCCGCCTGCGCGAGAAGCTCGGCGACGCGTCGTGGATGATCGAGACCCAGCGCGGCGTGGGCTACCGCCTGCGCACGGAGCGCGGGGCGTGAACCTCCGCGGGCGCCTCATCGGCGCGGCCACCGGGCTCACCGTGGTCACCCTCGGCGGGGCCTTCGCGTCGGTGTTCGTCACCGTCAACCGCGCGCAGGAGCGCCGCCTCGACCACGCCCTCATCGCGCAGGCCGACGACGAGGCCCGACACGTCGCGCGGGCCACGGAGTCAGAGATCCGCACGCGGCCGGGGCCCTTCGCCAACGGGGTGGGGCCGCTCACGCGCTACGGGGTGATCTACACCGCGCAGGGGGTGGCGCTCGACACCACCCCCACCTTCGACCGCGCCGTGCCCGCCTTCGCCCGGGTGCACCGCGCCGCGCGGGAGCACTTCGACCTGTGGTTCCACGGGGTGCACCTCCGCGCGGTCTTCGTGCCCGTGCCCGACGAGAGCGGGCGGCGGCTGTTGCTGGCCATCCCGCGGGCCGACGTCGACGACGACGAGTCCTTTCTGCGACGCGCGATGCTGCTGGTCTTCGCCGCCGCCGTGGGGTGGTCGGTGGTGATGACCACGTGGCTGGTCCGCCGGCTCACCCGGGAGCATCAGGCCATCACCGAGGCCGTCACCCACGTGGCCCAGGGGGACCTCACCGCCCGCGTCGCGCGCTTCGCGCCCGAGGGCAGGGTCGAGGCCCTCGGGCACGCCGTGGACGAAATGATCTCTCGCATGGACCGCCTCGTGACCTCGCAGCAGCGCTTCGTCGCCCACGCCGCCCACGAGCTCCGACTGCCCCTCACCACCCTCCTCGGGGAGCTCTCCCTCGCGCTGCGCAAGGACCGCGACGAGGCCGCCTACCGCGAGGCCATCGAGCAGGCCCTGGGCGACACCCGGCGGCTCAAGCTCCTGGCCGACGACCTGCTCACCCTCGCGCGCATCGGCAGCGCCCCCGAGCGCCCGAAGGTGACCCTCGCGCTGCGCGACGTGGCCTTCGGCGCGCTCGAGGTCGTGCGGGCCTCGGCGAAATCCCGCGGCGTCTCCCTCGGGGTCGACGGGGATGGCCGGGTGTTGGGCCACGCCGCGGACCTCAAGCGCCTCGTGCAGAACCTTCTGGAGAACGCCGTGCGGCACTCGCCCGAGGGCGCCCCCGTGCGGGTGACCATCCGCGAAGACGGCGACGGGGTCACCCTGCGCGTGCGCGACCAGGGCGATGGGGTGCCCGACGACGACCGCGAGCGGATCTTCGAGCCGTTCTACCGGGCCTCGGGCCACCGCGCGGACGACGACCTCGGCGCGGGCCTCGGGCTCGCCATCGTGCGCGAAATCGCGCGCGCGCACGGCGGCGACGTCACCCTCGAAGCGCCCGACCCCGACCGCCGCGGCGCGACCTTCTCCGTGCACCTCCCGCGCGCATGACGAAGTTGTAATGCGCCCGTAATGACCGACGCGAGGGGCGTCACTAAGCAGGGGCCCGTCGGCGCGCCGCCGCCCGACGCCCCCCAACGATGACCCGACCCCTCCCGCTGCTCGCCGCGCTGCTGCTGCGCACCGCCGGCGCCTTCGCCCAGAACGACGCCGCCGTGTGGACCGAGACGCGCGTGCTCACCCGCGCGAGCGCCCACGCCCCGGAGGTGCTCCGCGCCCGCGCGCGCCTCGACGAGGCCCAGTCCCGCCGCGCGTATGGCGAGGTGCCCGTCGTGGGCAACCCCCAGGTGGGCCTGCGGGCGATGGTGGGCGTGCCCGACGTGCCCGCGGCCACCTGGGCGCTGGTGGTGGGCGTGCCCTTCGACGTGGGCGGCGCGCGTGGACGTCGCCGCGAAGAGGCCGGCCTCGGCGTGCGCGAGGCCGAGGCGTTGGTGGAGGTCGCGCAGAACGAAGCGCGCCACCGCGCGCGCGTGGCGTGGGTGGACCTGGGCATCGCCGAGGAGGCCCTGCGCATCGCCGCGGCGCGCGTCGAGACCGCCGCGGAGGTGCTCCGCCGGGTGCAGGCGCGGGCCGGCGCGCAGGCCGCCACCGCGCTCGACGTCGCCCTCGCCGAGCGCGAGTCGGCGACGGCCCACGCCGAGCGCGCCGTCGCCGCGCGGGACCGCGAGACCGCCTCGGGCCGCCTCCGCGACGCGCTGGACCTCGGCCCCTCCGAGGCCATCGCCGCGCCGCCGCCGCCGCCCCCAGAGCTCCCGGGTGGCACGGCCTCCGCCGCCGTCGCGCGCTCGGCGGGCGCCCTCGCCGAACCGCGGGCCTTCGCCTACGCCGCGTCGCGCCTGCGGGCCTCGGCGTCGCGCCTGCGGGCCGAGGCCGTCTCCCCGCTGCTGCTCAGCGGCGAGGTCGAGTGGCAGGGCTACACGCAGTCCTCGGTGGGCGTCTCGGCGCAGTGGGCGTTGCCCGTGGCGCGCACCGCGCAGGGCGAGCGCGCCGAGGCCCTCGCGGGGGCGCGCACCGCGGCGCTCGAGGGCGAGCTCCGCGCTCGCGCCCTGGGTCGCGAGGCCGCCGCGGCCTTCGAGGCGCTGCGCTACGCGAGCGAGGAGCTCCGCGCGCTCGACGCCGACGCGGTCCCTGCGGCCGAGCGCGCGCTGGCGCTCACCGAGTCGCTCAGCGAGAGCGGCGCCGTGGAGTTCTTTCGCGTGCTGTCGGCCCGTCAGGAGCTCGCCACCGCCCGCAACCGCCGCCTCCAGGCGCTGCGCGAGGCCTGGCGCGCGCGCCTCGACCTCGACCGCGCCACCGCCTTCGACCCCCTCTCCCGGAGCGCACCATGAACACCCGTTGGATCTCGATCTCGGCCGTCACCGTCGCGTTTGTCTCTGGCGTGTTTGTGGGTCGTGGCCTCCCAGACGGGGCGGTGAACGCGCCCGCGATCGCCGCGCCGCGGCCGGTGCCCGAGGCCGCCGCCCGGCGGGTGCGCATGCCCGCCGCGCTGCGGGCCCACGCGGGCGTGGCCACCGCGCCCCTGCAGCGCTCCCGCCTCACGCAGCGCCTGGACCTCACCGGCGGCGTGGAGTTCAACGGGGATCACCTCGCCGAGGTGGGCTCGCGCATCGCCGGGCGCATCGCCCGGGTGCACGCGCGGCCCGGGGCGGTCGTGCGCGCGGGGGAAGTGCTCGCGGAGATCGAGAGCGCGGCCGTGGGCGAGGCCGCGGCGCAGCTCCACACCGCCCGCGCGGCGGCGACCGCCAGTCGCGCGGAGCTCACCCGCGTCGAGGGCCTCGCGGCGCGCAGCCTCGCCACCGCGCGGGAGCTGGAGCAGGCCCGCGCCGCGTGGGCCACGAACGCCGCGCAGGTGCAAGGGGCGACGCAGCGGCTGCTGGCCATGGGGCTCGCGCCGGGCGACGTCGCAGGCGGCGGAATGCCCAGGGTGCTCGTGCGCGCCCCCCTCGCGGGGCGGGTGGTCGAGCGCCACGCCGTGCTCGGACAGGTGGTCGAGCCCGCCACGTCGCTGTTCCGCGTCGCGGACCCCACGCGGCTGTGGGTGCAGCTCCGGGTCTTCGAGCGCGACCTCCCGAAGGTGACCGTGGGCGACGCGGTGGCCCTGAACGTCGCCTCGCTGCCCGGCCGCACCTTTCGCGGCGCCGTCGACCACGTCAGCCCCTCCCTCGACCACGACACCCGCACCGCCCGGGTGCGCGTCGAGGTCACCGACGCCGAGGCCCTGCTGCGCCCGGGACAGTTCGTCGAGGCCCACCTGCGCCCGTCGAGCGAGCGCGCCACCGACGCGCTGCGCATCCCGCGCGACGCCACCGTGCAGATCGAAGGGCGCGACGCGGTCTTCGTCGAGGTGGGCGAGGGGCTCTACGAGCTCCGCCCGCTGGAGCTCGGCGCGGCCGACGGCGAGCAGGTGGAGGTCCTGCGCGGGGTGAGCGTGGGCGAGCGCCTGGTGGTGGCCGGCGCCTTCGCGCTCAAGAGCGAGCTGCTCCGGTAGCGATGATGCTGGAGACCATCGTTCGCACGTCGATCCGCCACCGCGTGGCGGTGCTGATCTTCGCCGCGCTGGTGCTCGTCGGCGGCGGCTTCGCGCTGCGACGGCTGCCCATCGACGCGGTGCCCGACCTCACCAACGTGCAGGTGCAGGTGCTCACCGACTCGCCCGGGCTCAGCGCCGAGGAGATCGAGCGGTTCATCACCCGCCCGGTGGAGATGGGCCTCAACGGCATGCCGGGGCTGAAAGAGATCCGCTCGGTCACCCGCGAGGGGATCTCCACGGTGACGGTGATCTTCGAGGAGAGCACCGACGTGTGGTTCGCGCGGCAGCTCGTGATGGAGCGCCTGCGCGCGGTGGAGGCCGACATCCCGCCGCAGTTCGGCCGCCCCGAGATGGCCCCGGTGTCGACGGGCCTCGGCGAGATCTACCAGTTCGTCGTGCGCGGCGAGGGGCGCAGCGCGATGGAGCTGCGCGAGATCCTCGACTGGGAGGTCAGCCCGGCGCTCCGCAGCGTGCCGGGCATCATCGAGGTCAACGCCTTCGGCGGCGCCAAGAAGCAGATCCACGTGGTGGTCGACCCCGACCGCCTCGCGGCGCACCGGGTCACCCTGGCGCAGGTGATGGAGGCCCTCTCGCGGAACAACGTCAACGTCGGCGGCGGGTACATCGAGCGCGGCGCGGAGCAGTTCGTGATCCGCGGCGAGAGCCAGTACCGCGGGCTCGACGACGTGCGCGCCGTGGTGGTCACCGTCGACAGCGCCGGCACGCCCGTGCAGGTGCGCCACCTCGCCGAGGTGCGCGATGGCGCCGCGCTGCCCCAGGGCGTGGTGACCCAGGACGGCCGCGGGGAGGTGGTGCTGGGCCAGGCCCTGATGCTCGCGGGGCAGAACAGCCGCGACGTGGTCACCGCGGTGCACGCGCGCATGGCCGAGGTGCGCCGCGCGCTGCCCCGGGGGGTCACCATCGAGGTGGTCTACGACCGCAAGGAGTTCATCGACCGCACGCTCACCACCGTGGCGAAGAACCTCGTCGAGGGCGCGTCGCTGGTCGCCATCGTGCTGCTGGTCTTCCTCGGGAGCATCCGCGGCAGCGTGCTGGTGACCCTGGGCATCCCCTTCGCCATGAGCCTCACGGTCTTCGGGATGCTGCTCACGAAGATCACGGGCAACCTGATGTCCCTGGGCGCCATCGACTTCGGGTTCCTGGTCGACGGGCCCATCGTGATGCTGGAGGCGTGCATCGCCCGCCTCGCGCTGCACGGGGTGACGCCCGAGAACGCGCGCGCCACCGTCGCGGGGGCGGTGCGCGGGGTGACCCGGCCGGTGGTGTTCTCCGTCGCGATCATCCTGCTGGTGTACCTCCCGCTGCTCTCGCTGCAGGACGTCGAGGGCAAGATGTTCCGCCCCATGGCCGCGACGATGGCCCTCGCCCTGGGCGGATCGCTGGTCTTCGCGCTGGTGGTCTTCCCCGCGGCCGCGGTGACCTTTCTCAAGCCGGCGAAGAACCCGGGGCACCACGGGCTGCTGCACCGCCTGACCGACCCCTACCGCCGCGGGGTGGACCTCGCGCTGCGCTGGCGCGCGCCCCTGCTCGTGGGCTCCCTCGGACTGCTCCTCGGCGCGGCGCCGGTGGCGGCCTCCCTCGGCGCTGACTTCGTGCCGCGCATCGACGAGGGCGACATCGTCGTCGCGATCCGCCGCATCCCGAGCATCGGGATCTCCGAGGCGCGACGCCTCGACCTCGAGACCGAGCGGGTGCTGCGGCGCTTTCCCGAGGTGGTGTCGTCGGTGGCCACCACGGGCCGCGCGGAGCTCGCCACCGACCCCGTGGGCCTCGACAACACCGACATCCTCGTGCACCTCCGGCCCCGCGCCGAGTGGCGCACCGCGCGGGACCTCGACGCCCTCGGCGAGGTGCTCAAGAGCGCCATCGAGGCCGAGGTGCCGTCGACCTTCGTGTCGATCTCGCAGCCCATCGAAGACAAGACCAACGAGATGCTCTCGGGCTCCCGCGCCGACCTCGTGGTCTACCTCGCGGGCGACGACCTGCACACGATGAACGACATCATGAGCCGGGTGGGGCGCATCCTGCGCGAGGTCCCCGGCGCGGGCGACGTGCGCGTCGAGCGCAACCTCGGGCTCCCGATGCTCAACGTGCGCGTCGACCGCGAGCGCCTGGCGCGCTACGGCATCGCCGCCGAAGACGCCCTCGCCGCGGTGCAGGCGAGCCACCTGGGGCGCTCCGTGGGCGGCCTCTTCGAGGGCGCGCGGCGCTACGACCTGCGGGTGCTCCTCCCGCCCTCCGAGCGTCGCACCGAAGCCCTCGGCCAGCTCCTCGTGGGCTCCCGCGACGGGCAGCTCATCCCCCTCGTGCAGGTGGCCGACCTCGTGGAGCAAGACGGCATCGCCCAGATCGGCCGCGAGGCCCTGCGCCGCCGCATGCGC
>JBILLI010000817.1:0-3432 GCA_044376155.1 Polyangiales bacterium | reverse complement strand
CCGCGTGTGTCACAACCGCTTGGGACGCAGAGGCTTTGGCGACCGCACGGGCCGCGCATGTCGCAACCGCGTGAGCCGCGTGGCGTGACGGCAGGGCGGACCGCCCGGGCCGCGGCCGGGAGGATTTCAGCAAGCGCGACGTCGTGGAGGGCCGCGAGGAACGCGGCCGCGCGGGTGGTGGAGAGCGACGTCGTGGCGGGGCGCGGTGATCTCACCCGCGGGGGACGCGGGCGAGAGGGAGGGGGGTGGAGCGGCGCGCGGCGCGAGCTTTGCCGGATCGCACGACGATGGCTATCTTCATGGCCATGAGGACCACACCCCGATTCTCGGTCGCCGACGCACGCAATCAGCTCGCCGCCCTCGTGCACGGCGTCGAGCGAGGTCTTCCTGTCGAGATCACCCGCCGCGGGGAGCCCGTCGCCGTGCTCCTGTCGATCGTGGACTACCGTCGCCTCGCCGCGCCGTCGCCGGATCTGCTCGGCGCGTTGCAGCGGTTCCGCAACGGTGCCGACCTCGATGCCCTGCGCGCCGACGAGGTGTTCGCCGTCGAGCGCGATCGCAGCCCGGGCCGGTCGGTCTCGTGGTGACGACCCGCTTCCTCCTCGACACCGACGCGCTGTCCGAGCCCGTCCGCCCCAAGCCGTCGCGACGGTTCATGCGACGGTTCGAGCAGCACGCGAGCTCCCTCGCGATCACCGCCGTCACGTGGCACGAGGCGCTTTTCGGCGCGCGACGGTTGCCCCCGGGGCGGCGTCGGCAGGAGATCGAGTCGTACCTCCGCGACGTCATCGAGGCGTGCATCCCGGTCCTGCCGTACGACCGCGGGGCGGCGGCGTGGCATGCGAGCGAGCGTGCGCGCCTCGAGTCCGAAGGGCACCCGCCGCCCTTCGCCGACGCGCAGATCGCGGCCATCGCCGCCACGCAGGGTCTCGTGCTGGTGACGCGCAACCTCAAGGACTACGCCCTCTTCGGGGACATCACCGTCGAGGACTGGTGCCGGTAGAGGCGCTCGCGGCGGCGCCGTCGTCGAGCGCGGTGACGTCGATTCGCGCGGGTGGTCCGCGGGCCTCGCAGCGTGCAGAACGCCGTGCTGGCGACGTGACACGGGGCGACGCTGCTGCCGCGGGTGCGGCGCATCGACGCGCGCCTCGCGTCCGCTGCCCGCGGGTTCGTTCCCCGCGTCGCTCTCCGCGCGGTGGTCGCCGCAGGTGCGTGGCGGGTCCGCCGTGCTGCAGCTCGGCGTGCAGCGGGGCTGCGCGCGATCGATGCGAGAGGCCGCGCGTGTCGCAACCGCTTGGGACGCAGAGGCTTTGGCGACCGCACGGGCCGCGCATGTCGCAACCGCGTGAGCCGCGTGGCGTGACGGCAGGGCGGACCGCCCGGACCGTGGCCGAGAGGATTTCAGCAAGCGCGACGTCGTGGAGGGCCGCGATGAACGCGGCCGCGCGGGTGGTGGAGAGCGACGTCGTGGCGGGGCGCGGTGATCTCACCCGCGGGGGACGCGGGCGAGAGGGAGGGGGCGCTGATCGGCGCGAGGGGGTGGACTCCTTGTCCGCCGACGGGTCCCACGTCACCGCGGCCTTTCGCGCGAGCGGCGAGCCGGAGACCACGGCGCCCGATCCGTTGCCCGTGCGCGACGGGGCGCTGCTCGTGACCCCGCTGCGCAACGGCCCCCTGCGCGTCGAGGGCAACTTCGAGATCTGCGCGGGCACCGGGCGCACCGTGGCGCGGGTGACGCAAGGGCGCCTCTGTCGGTGCGGGCACTCGAAGACCAAACCCTTCTGCGACCTGTAGCACCTGGCCGCGGGCTTCGAGGCCGACGGAGAGTAAGGGCCCGCGCGGGGTGCTACGTTGCCCCGCGCATGAGCCTTCGAACACCGCCCCGTGGCGCCTCCCTCGCGCTCGCCGGGATCGTCGCAGGGTGCGCCTCGACGCCACCTCTGGCGCCGGTGACCGCACCGAGCCCGACCCCCGTCGCGACGCCCGCGCCCGCGCGCCCGGCCCCGGACGACTCGCCGTTGCCGGGGGCGGTCTCCGCGCTCACCCTGCGCACCGAGCAGCTCCAGCGTGAGCTCGATCGTCTGCCGCGCGAAGGCTCGTCACTCGGCGCCCTCGCGCGCGATTTCTTCTTCTTCGACCTGACCGCCACCGAGCGCGTCACCGAGGCGCGCCTCGACCCCGCGCGCCCGCTGCGATCCTGGTACGGGCCCATCGACGCCCCGGTGCTCGCGCGCCTCGAGCAGCTCCGCGAGCTGGGACGCTCGTTGCCTCCCGAGGCCGAGGGCGACGCGAGGGCGCTCGCCGCCAGCCCTGCGCCGGAGCGTCTGCTCCGGTTGACGGAGTCGTGCCCCGCGGGGGGCTTCGCGCAACGGATCGTCTGGCCGAGCCTCGATCCCGCGGTCACGGCGCGCGCGCTCGTTCGGTCCCTCAACGCACAGCATTGGCAGCCGCTCCCTGCCTCGGAGGGCTTCGAAGCCCTGCGCCGGTGGAACCGTCACGCCGTGGCCCTCGGGGTCTCTCAAACGCGCTCCGCGGTCGCGGTGGACCTGTGGTTTGAGCCGCTCGCCGACTGCCAGGCCCCCACCGACCGCGCGTCGTTTTCTGCGAGGGCCGTCGAGCGCCTCTACGGACTGCGCTCGGCGACGAGCGCCCCGGCGCCCGCGGAGGAGGCTTGGTACACCTGGCGCGCGAACACCCTCGAGGACGCGCGGCGCGGCTTCGCCACGGGCGTGATGAACATTTTCACGGCCATCATGCCGTCCTCGCCGGAGCTGGGCCCGATCGTCGACCCCGCGGCGCTCCCGGCGCTCTTCCTGGCCGGCCTTCGCGAGGCCGACAGCACGATGCAATTGGTGGGCGACGGCAGGTACACGACCCGCACGGACTTCACGCTGCAGAACGTCCCCGGAGGGATCACCTGGTCGATCCAGAGCGAGCTCGGCGACGCCGCCGAAGCGTTTCCTGCCGAGGCGCTGTGGCTCGACGAGCCCACGGTGGCCGTGGCTGGCGCCCGCGACGCCCTGGACGTGCGCACCGCGTGGCTCGCCGGCTTCGGCCCCCTGCGCTCTCCAGAAGAATGGACGCGCCTTCGGAGACAGGTCGGCTACCAGGGCTCCACGCTGATGCCGCTGCACGACGTCGCCAACTCCTTGCGCCGCGCCCTCCGGGCCGCCCACCCGGCGGGAGCGCCCTGGCCCGCGCCCGAGCGCCTCGACCGCGAGATGGCTGCCGTGGTTCCCGCCGCGGACCCCAACGCGCCGGGCGCTCGCGTGCACGTCGCGCTGCTCACCGTGGGGACCGCGCTGCCCGTCGCGGCGTGCGCCCTGGCCACCGCTCCCGCCGACTGCGCGCCGGTGCGCCTCGCGGTGGGGGCGACCCGGGCGGTCTCCGGCGGCTTCGCGCGCCTGCTGGCGGCCGGAGCGCGCTACGTCG
>JBILLI010000157.1:0-12619 GCA_044376155.1 Polyangiales bacterium | reverse complement strand
CGGCGGCACGAACCCCGCGTCCGAAGGTTTTGGGTAAAGCCAAGCACTCGTGGGGGCGGGGCCGGGGGTGGGGGCTCGCGAAGATGCTACAAAACAAGCGTCGTGACGGTATTCGAGCCAATCCACCGAACCCTGCTAAGGGAGCAGCGTGCGGAGAATGAGATCCCTCAGCAGGCTCCGCGTGCGGGCGAGCGCTTCGGGGCTTTGCCCCGCGGCGACCGACTCCATGGTGACGGCGCGGCCCGCGCGCACCAGCACGAACGCGAGCGCGGGCACGTCGTCGGTGCGAAGACTCTCCCGTCGGGTCGTCAGCCATGCGGCGGTGTGCGCCTCGACGTGGCGGTCGACCTCGGTGATGGCCGCCGACCCGAGGCGCTCGGGCAGCTCGCCGAGAATCGCCCGCCGAAACGCCGGCCGCGCCGCGTGCATCGCGTAGAGCCCGTCGATGAACGCGTCGACGCCGTCGGCGATGGTGGCGTCGCCGAGCCGCGCGAAGACCGCGTCGATGACCGCGCGCACCTCGACGATGTGCCGCTCGCAGAGCGCGCGCACCACGGCGTCCTTGCTGTCGAAGTACTCGTAGAGTGAGCCCACGCCGACGCCCGCCTCGCGCGCGATGCGCGCCGTCGTGAGCGCGCGCGCGCCGTCTCGCTCCAGAATCCGAGCGGTGCCTTCGAGAATGGCCTCCACCGTCGCGCGCGAGCGCGTCTGCCGCGGCGTGCGCGCCGGGCGTTCAGCGCGCCGAGGCATCGTCGTTCATGGATCCGAGTCGCGCACCCATCGGCGCGACCCTACCCTTTCTGCCTCCCGCACAGAACGTTCGAAGGGGACCACGATGGCAGATGGCGACATGCGCGACGATGCGACGATCCCGCCCCTGGAGGCGCTCCCCGGACCGCGGACCTACCCCGTGGTGGCGGCGATGCCCTCGGTGATGCACCGCGACGGAGTGATGGTGGCCTTCGCCGAGGTGGGCGAGCGCTACCGGCGCGCGGGGATGTACCGCATGGCCCTGCCCGGTGGCCGCGCACAGACCCTCGTGGTCAACGCCGACCTCTGCACCGCGGTGTGCGACGAGAGCGCCTGGGAGAAGGTGCTCGAAGGCCCGCTCCCGCGCATTCGCGCCTTCGGCGGCGACGGGCTCTTCACGGCCTACAACGACGAAGACAACTGGCACCGCGCGCACCGCATTCTCAGCCCGGGCTTCTCGGCCGCCGCGATGGATCGGTACTTCCCCGCGATGCAAGAGGTGGCCGACCAGCTCGTCGCGCACTGGCGCCGCGCCCGCGGGCCCGTCGACGTGGTGGGCGACATGACCCGCCTCACGCTCGACACGATCTCCCTCTGCGGCTTCGACCACCGCTTTCGCAGCTTCGACCGCCCGGCCCTCGACCCCTTTCTGCAGTGCCTCGGGCGCGCGCTGCAGGAGTCCGTCGACGGCCTGCGGCGCCCCAGGTTCATCGCCCCCTACGAGCGGTGGAAGAGCCGTCGCTTCGACGACGACGTGGCGCAGATGTTCGCCGTCGTCGACCGCGTGGTGGCCGAGCGGCGCAAGCTCCCGCGCGCGCAATGGCCCAGGGATTTCCTCTCCCTGATGCTCGCCGAGGCCGACCCGAAGACGGGCGAGCGACTCTCCGACGACAACATCCGATATCAGATCCTCACGTTTCTCATCGCGGGGCATGAGACCACCGCGGGGCTCCTGTCGTTCACGCTGCACCGCATCGCGAAGGACCCTGCGCTCGGTCGCCGTCTGCGCGAGGAGGTGCAGCGCGTGGCGGGCGACGGCGCGGTGACGCTGGAGCACATCCACGCGCTCGATCTCGCGAGCCGCACGCTCCGCGAGGCGCTGCGCCTCTGGCCCACCGTCCCCGCCGTGTCGCGGGCGCCCAAGGCCGACACGGTGCTCGGCGGGTATCGCGTGCGGGCGGGGCAGTCCGTGACGCTGATCTTCGGGTCGATCCATCGCGACCCGGCGGCCTGGCCCGACCCCGACCGCTTCGACCCCGACCGCTTTCTCCCGGAGGCTTCGAAGGGGCGCGTGGCGGGGGCCTACAAGCCCTTCGGCATCGGCAAGCGGACGTGCACCGGGCGCCACTTCGCGCTCATCGAGGCCACGCTCTGCCTCGCCATGGTGCTCCGCGCGTTCGACCTCAAAGACCCCGGCGCGCTGCGCATCGCGCCCACGGCGACGCTGAAGCCGCGCGACTTTCTGCTCACGCTCCGCGCGCGCTGAGGCCGACGCCGGCCGCGTCCCGCGCGGCGAAGGAGGTCTGGGGCTGACGTGGCGCCTCGGACACGGCAGGCTCCGCCGATGGTCACCGACGCCGAGCGCGCCGCCTGGGCCCGGAGTCTGCGCGCGCTCGCACCCTTCGACGACGCCGAGCTCGCCCCGCTGGGCGCGCGCCTCGTCGGCGTTGACCTCGCGCGCGGTGAGCACTTCCTCTCGGCCGGGAGCGTCCCTCTGCGCGTGGGTGTGATCGCGCAGGGCGTGCTCCGCGAGGCCTTCGTGCGCGCCGACGGGACCGAGCGCACACGCAGCTTCGCCGTCGAGGGCGACCTCGCTGGATCGCTCGCGGATCTCCTGCGGGGCGGTCCGGCCCGCACGCTCGTCGTGGCCGAAGAGGACGCGCGGGTCTTGTGCCTCCCGTGGTCGCTCTTGCAGCAGTCCCTCACGCGCAGCCCGACGATGCAGGCGGCGCTCCACCGCGTCACCGAGCGGCTCTACCTGCTCAAATCCGAGCGGGAGCATGAGCTCCTCGCGCTCGACGCCGAGGGGCGCTACCACGCCTTTCGCGCGCGCTTCCCCGGCATCGAGGCGCGCGTCACGCAGCGCCACGTCGCCTCGTACCTGGGCATCACGCCGGAGCACCTCTCGCGGCTACGGGGGCGGGCGCGACGGGGGTAGGGCGACGGAGCAGCACCAGCGCGCCCGCGAATCCGACGAGGAACCCGAACCAGCGCCCCACCGAGAGCGGGAACTCATAGCGCGCCGGCGCGATCCACAACAGCGACCCGAGGACCGGGATGGGCACGGCCACGGCGAAGGCGAACGCGCGCTCCCATGCGTCTCGCCGCGGCAGGCCGAGGCCGAAGAGGAACAGCCCCACATAGCTGACGTGGAACTTCGTCTGACTCAGGAGGTGCTGCGCCCGAAGCGTCCCGAACCCGACCTCTTCGCCGAGCTCGAGGGTCTTCGAGAGCGCGAACAGGTGCTGATCCTCCACGATGTCGAGCACCGCGGTGGTGAGCAGCGCGAGGAGCCCGAGCCGGAGCAGCGCCCGCGTCGCGTGCGCCTCCACCAGCTTCGCGTAGGTCACGAAGAAGCCGGTGTAGGCCGCGATGAACAGCGCGTCGACGGAGAGGATGGCCCGCAGCGTCGGCGCGCCCCGCAGCATGAGCGCGCGGTACTCCGCGAGCCCGCGCACGGCCTCGAAGGGCTCCTGCGCCACGCCGGTCGCGAGGGTCAGCAGCATCATGGTCGCGAGCAGGCCCGAGGCGAGCAGCGCGAGGTTCCGTGCGGTCGACGAGAGGTTCATGGCCGACCACGCTGCCGCCCCGACCGCGCCGCCGCATTGATGTGGGTCAAGGGCCGACCCGGCGCACGTCGCCAGGGTCTCGCGCGACGCCGCGTGCGTCGTGAAGGGCCCGCATGAGGTCGACGTCCAGCACCACCCGCGCACACCGCGGACCTGCTGCCCCCAGCGCACCCGCGATGTGGCGCCATAGATCACCGATTGGTAATTGGGGCCGGTGACCCGAGGGCGATCCGATCGTGCGCGGCGGCGGGCGATGCTGGCGTGGGGACTGTCCGTCGCGGTCGCCGGGCGTGGCGCCTGGGCGCAGCCGGCCACCCCCGCCGCGCCCGCGCCACCCGATGCAGGCGCGGTGGTCGCGCCCGATGCGCGCGCGGTGATCCAGGAGCTGCGCCGCGCCCGCGCCATCCTCTGCCCTCGCTGCGTGGACGACATCGAGCGATCGGGCGTGAATCTCCCGTCGCTGCGATCGCTCCAGGGCGGCGGCAGGCTCATGGCCGTGCGCGACATGCTCGAGGCGACGCCAGGGCTGCCCGGCGCGGTGCCGGCGCTGCGCCAGGTGCGCTACGGCATCGAGGCCCTGGAATCCTACGGAGAGGACGGGGCGACCGACGCGATCGATGCGGCGATCGTGGCGCTGCAGGCGGAGGCACGCGTCGCCGCTGGCGCGCCACCCGATCCGCGCGTGCTGTTGGGCCAGCTGCATCTGGCGCGGCGCTTCGTCTGCCCGGACTGCCGGGACAGCGCGTGGCAGCGAGGGCAACGGGCGCGTGCGGCGGAGGAGGTGGGCGTCGCGCAGGCGATGCTGGCCGCCGCGCCGCAGCTACGCCATGCGGAAGCGGTCGGCGCACGGCTGGCGATGGCGAGGCAGGCGCTGGCGGCCGCGGATGAGCGTCGCGCGGACGCCGCGCTGGTCTGGGCGATCGAGCGGTGGCGACGGTCGCCGCGGTAGGTGTGGCCGGACCGCGCGGCGTTCCGCATGTCGCGCACCACGCACCGCGGATTCATCCCTGGGGCGCGTCGATCACGTTGCGCGGCAAGCGGTTTCGCGCGTCGGTGGAGAGGGTCGCCGTCAGAACGATCCCGCGAGGTGCAGCAGCGCCGAACCGCGCCCGTCGGTCGAGACCGAGGGGGTGACGCGCGGGGAGCGGCGCGTGAGGTCCAGCGCGAACCACACGGCCGATGCCGCCAGGGCGGCGCCGCCCACCGCGAGGGTGACGTTGATGGCCGTGCTGTGCTCCGCCGCACGCTCCTGCGCGTCGACCGCGGCCGAGACCTCCGCGGGGGTCGCGAGGGTGCAGGGCGCGCGATTCTGACAGCGCGCGTCGCGGGACGACAGGGCGTCGGCGCGCAGCCCGACGAACACCAGCGACAACGAGAGCGAGGCCAGGCCCACGCCCCCGACGATCCAGGGGCCCACGTTCACGCCGCGCGGGCTGTCAGACCGTTGCGGCGATGCGTCGAGCGCCGCGCGCGGGGCGGGGCTCGCGGGGGAGACGGGGACCGACGCGCGCCGCAGAAACGGGCGTTGCGCCGAGACCAGCGTGCGGCACTCCGCGAGGAGCGTGTCGCGCTCCGGTCGCGGCGGCGACTGCTCGGCCTCGCGCACGCAGGCCTCGGCCTCGGTGAGCGACTCGGCGTGCTGCCCGAGGGCGGCGTGCTCGTGGGCGATGAAGGCCCGGAGCGAGGGGGTGCTGCCGATCTGCGCGGCCTCGACCGCGAGGGTGAGGGCGAGGGTGTGGTCGCCGCGATCGCGCGCGACCGCGGCGCGCTGGATGAGCGCGCGACGGGCGACGGCGCTGTCCTGCGCGGCGGCCAGGGTGGTCCACCCGAGGAGGGCGAGGCTGACGACGACGTGGCGCATGACTACTCGACCAGGGACCCACCCGGGGTACGCACCGCGGGGTCGGCAGTGCGCGCGGGGGCCGCGCGAGGTCGACGCACCGTGGCGGGGCGAGTCGGCGCGGCGACGGGGTCGGGCGACGGGGCCTGCGGGGACGCGTCGACGGCCGCGGTGAGCCGCGCCGGAACGGCGGGCACCGAGGTCACCCGCGGCGGCGCCGGGGCGCTCCACGCGACGCCGACGGGCGTCGGTCGAGGGCGCGGAGACGGGGTCCGCTGCCACACGAGCACCGCCGTGAGGGTGGCCACGCTCGCCGCCGCGAGGAGATAGGGGAACGCGGGCCGGCGCCGGCGGGTCAACGGCAGGGGGGCGTGGGTCGTCTGCGGCGGTGCGGGCGCGTCCTGGGTGACGGCGGGCGCCGGCGGGCGCGGGGACGCAGCGTCGAGGGCGCGGTCGGCGGGGTCTGCCTCACGATCAGGCGACGCGCTCGGCGCGTAGGGCAGGGTGCTCTTCGGGCGCGCCGACGGCGGGCCCGACGGGCCGAAGGCGAGGTCGAAGATCGCTTGCACGCGCGGGCTCGCGAAGGGGAGCAGCGCGCGACCGAGGTCCCTCACGGAGGGGAAGCGATCGCGCGGGGTGAGAGACATGGCCCGCACGATGGTCCCCTCCAACGCCTCGGGAAGCTCCGGGCGCAGGACCCTCGGGGGCACATGGTTGCCCTCGATGGCGCGCACGAGCAGCACCATCGGATCGTCGTGATCGTAGGGGTGCGCGCCCACGAGCCCCTCGTACAGCATCACGCCGAGGGCGTACTGATCCACCGACGCGTCGACGCCCGGGGTGCCGCGCGCCTGCTCGGGGGCGATGTAGCCGGGCGTTCCGAGCAGCGCCGACTCCCCGGTGCTCAGCCCGGCCCGCGCCGGGGCCGCGACGCGGGAGATGCCGAAGTCCACGACCTTGGGCACGAGGGTGCCGTCGCGGCCGCGGGAGAGGTGGATGTTCTCGGGCTTGAGGTCACGGTGGATCACCCCGCACTCGTGCGCCGTCTGGATCGCTGCGCACACGGGCACCAGCAGGTCGACCAGGGTTTCTACCGGGAGCGCGCCGTCGCGGAAGAGCATCGCGCGCAGGTCCTCCCCGTCGAGGTACTCCATGACCAGGTAGGGGAGCTCGTCGTCGATGGTGCCGACGTCGAAGACCTCGACGACGTGGGGGCCCCGCACCCGCGCCGCGGCCTCGCCCTCCCGCACGAACCGCTGCCGCAGGTGGGCGTCGCGCGCGTACTCGGGCTTCAGAAACTTGATCGCCACCGGGCGGTGAAGCGCGAGCTGCCGGGCCTTCCAGACCGACCCCATCCCGCCTTCGCCCAGGATGTGATCGAGCTCGTAGCCGTTGAAGGAGCGGCCGCTCTCCAGAAAACTGCTGTCGATCATCGGCCTCCGTGGGATGCACCTCGGGCGCAGACGCCTCGCGCCCGGTCGATCTTCCCGAGCCTCAGCGCGCCGGGACGACACATCGGAACCCCACGGCGCTCGTTCGCTCGTCGCTGCTCAGGTCCAGACGCGCCGCGCCGCGCAGCGCGGCCGGGTCGGTCGTCTCCCACGATCCTCCGCGCGCGCAACGCTCGCCGCTGTCGAGGGCGCACCGCGGGTCCCGCAGCGGGCGATCGCCCCAGCAGTCGGCGTTCGCGTAGGGGCGATACCAGTCCGCCACCCACTCGGCGACGTTGCCCGCGAGGTGCCAGAGCCCCTCGGCGGACCGCCCGGCCTCGAACCCCGCGCCCTCGACGGGGCAGGTGCCCTCGCAGCGCCCCGCCGGGCAGCGGGTGAAGCAGGCCCGCGACGGCGTCGGCGCGGCGTCGGACCAGGGCCACGGCCGTGCGGCGCTGCCCCGTGCGGCGAATTCCCACTCCGCCTCGGTGGGCAGCCGCGCGCCCGCGTCGTCCCAGGCGCAGAACGCCGTGGCCGTGGGCCAGTCGACGCAGTTCATCGGGTGCGCCTCCCGGTCGGTCACGGTCGGTGTCCAGTTGCAGTGTTCGTGGGACCCGTCGCGGGCGTCGAAGCCCGTCCCCAACCCCGTGGCGGTCACGAAGCGGCGAAAGCGCCCGACGCTGACCTCGAAGCGGTCGACCTCGAAGGCGCTGACGCTGACCATGCTCTGCAGCGGCAGCGCCCGCCCCCCGCTCGCGGCAGGGTCGCTGGCCTCCGCGTCTCCCATCACCAACGCCCCCCCACCCAGCCGCACCCGCCCGCACCCCGGCGGCGCGGCGCCGACGCAGCTCCGCGCGACCACGATCGGCACGTCGGCCACCGCCGCGCTGTCGAGGGCGGCCCCGTCCTGCGCGTCGCCGACGACGCCGAGGTCACGCGCGGCGACGTCGGTGAGCGCGTCGGGCCCGGCGACGTCGGGCCCGGCGACATCGGGCCCGCGATCGATCGCGTGGACGTCTCCGAGGGACGGGACATCCAGGGCGCCATCGAGCGTCACCAGGTCGGGGGCGCCGCTGTCTTGCGCGAGGCGGATGTCGACGCGGTCGACCGAGCACGCAGCGAGCCCGGAGGCGAGCACGACCGCGAGGAGTCCCTTCGAATGCACGCGCGTTGGGTAGTGTGTCGTGTGGGCATTGTCCAGCGTCGCGCCGCGCGCTCGGGGGTCACGACGCGGCCCGCGAGGGCGCGGCCGCGAGGGGTCGGCGCGGCCGGGGACACACGGGTCGGTGAGGGGCTCCGGCCAAAAACTTTTGAAAAAGCTGTGCAGTCCCGATGGGTTGCAAATCCTTCTGGCGCCAGAAGCGTCTGGCCCGAAGGGCGCGCGGCCGGCGCGTCGTGGGTCAGCGCCCCGCGCGGGCCTCGCTGGTGGGCATGACCGTGTCGAGCACGTCGAGCACGCAGCGCGACGCCGAGTCCATGCGCACGTCGGCGACGCGCCAGAAGTCGTTCATCGCGCCGCCGCGGGACTGCAGCGTGCGGGTGAAGGTCCGCGTCGGGGTGGCGGTGTCGCCGCAGTAGATCCGCACCGTCACCGAGGTGCCCTGGTCGACGCGGCTGAAGGCGTGCACCCCCACCCGATAGCTCGCACCGCCCGGCGGGAGGTCGATGCGGATGTTCTCGGGCCCGTTCGCGGTGACGTTGTCGACGTCGAGACGGGGCGAGAGCTCCGCGGCGCCGTCCCAGGTGGGGCGGGTGTTGGCGTAGTAGCAGTCCGAGGGCGAGGCGAACCACGCCGTGGCCATGCGGTGCAGCAGGTGCAGGTCGACGTCCCCCGGGGTGGACCAGGTGAGCTCCACGCGCAGCCCGCGGCCGATGAGGGTCACGGTGGTCATGCACGTCGCCGTGCGCCCCGTGGCGTCGGTGACCGTCACCCGCACGGTGTACGCGCCCACGATCACCGACGAGAACGTGGTGTCGCAGGCGCTGGGGTTGGCGAAGGCCCCCTCGGCGCCCGCGCCCGCGGGGCGGCCCACCACCTCCCAGCGGCACGACGCGCCGGGCTGCGACGGCGTCGCCCGCAGCGGAACGGCCGTGCCCGCCACGCCCATCACGGGCGCGGGGCACGCCACGGTGAGCGGCGTGCACAAGGGCGTGTCGTCGACCGCGCGGTTGCAGTCGTCGTCGAGGCGGTTGCAGGCCTCGGGCTGCGGGAGTCGTTCGCCCTCGCACGGTCCCCAGGCGCTGCCAGCCCCGTTGCAGCGCTGCGTGCCCGCGGCGCACACCCCCACGCCCGCCGTGCCCGCCGGACCGCTGTAACAGCTCCGCGTGGCGTTGGGCGCGCAGGTGCAACCGACGCCGTCATCGACGCGTCCGTTGCAGTCGTCGTCGACGCCGTTGCACACCTCCCGCTGCGGCAGCGAGGCGCCCGCGCACGCGCCCCACGAAGACCCCGCGCCCGCCGCGCTCGCCACGCACACCTGCTGGCCCGCGCGGCACCGCGCCACCCCGAGCGTGCCCGCCGGGCCCGCGTAGCAGCTCCGGGTCGCGCCCGGGCGGCACTCGCAGCCGTTGTCGACGCGGCCGTCGCAGTCGTTGTCGAGCCCGTCGCACAGCTCCGCCGCGGCGAGCACCGCGCCCTCGCACGCGCCCCACCGACCGAACTCCTCGGACATCGCCACGCACCGCGCGCGCCCCGGGCGGCAGATCCCGACGCCCGCCTGGGAGGGCGAGCCCGCGAAGCAGGGGACCTCCGTGCGGGGCGCGCACACGCACTCGGGGCGCGAGGCGTACATGCCGTCGCAGCGACCGAAGACCACCGCCGCGGGGGCGCCCGCCACGGCGTCGACGCCGCCGCGCAGCGAGGCGTCACCCGGGAGGGTCCAGCCGCCGACGTCATGACCCGCCGACGCGTCGGCGAGGTCCGCGCCGCGGCCGGCGTCGCCGGCGCCATCGAGCCCTTCGGTCTCCGACACGGGCGCGCACGCGAGCACCGCCGCGAGCGAGAGCGCGAGGAGCCGAACAGCAGAGTGACCAGCGGCGGAGGGCATGCCGAACGAGAGAGCAACAAGCGATCCAGGCATGAAACATCGGGCGTCACGGGGAGATGCGCCCCGCGGGGGCGTTCACCACACTGACCGGCGACACCACCCTGACCACGCGCCCGGGACCCTCCCGCCCGGACGCGCGCGTCGCGCCGATGACCTCGCTCGGTCCTGGCGCCGAGACCGACGAGGCCCGGACCCTCGCGCGACCGCGGGCGGATCGTCTGCACCGGCGGCCCCGTCACCACGCGCGGCGATGCCGTGCTGCACAAGGCCCTTCGTGGCCGCGAGGGCGCTCAGGGCAGACCCGGCCAGGACCTCCCGTCGACGGTCACGCGCCCGGCCTCGCGGTGCACGCGGTGGGTGCTGCGCGGCGCGAAGGGGATGAACTCCGCCTCGGTCGCGGGGGTGATGCGCCAGGTCGCCGCGTCCTCGTCGCGCAGGGAGACCTCGTAGGTCCCCGACCGCGAGGCGCGCTCCCGCTCGCCTTCGTCGAGGGCGCGGTTCAGCCCGACCTCCTCGTCGGTGGGCCAGTGGCTCGCCTCGTCGGTCCCGCCTCGCGCGAGCGTGCGCTGCGGCCCCCACGCCCAGAGGTGCCAGCGGTAGGCCTCGGCGAAGCGCGCCTCGCTGCGGTACCGCGGCACCTGCCGGGTGCGCGGCTCGTTGCGGTACCGCGGCACCTGCCGCGTGCGCGACTCGGAGCAGTACCGCGTGCGGCACGACTGCCCGCCGCCCGAGCACACCGTGCGACACGTCGCGAAGCCGTTGCGGTTGCTGGAGCAGCGCTCGCGGCACGACGGCGCGGTCGTGGTGCAGTCCTGCCCGCACGCGACCTGCGCGCTGTAGTGCTCGGAGGTGTACCCGTCGAGCACGCGCTCGGTGTAGTGCTGCGTGTCGTAGCCATCGAGCACCTGCTCGTGGTGGTGCACCCGCGGCCCGAGGGAGACCTCGTCGAGGACCTCCGGCGGGCGGTTCTCCACGAAGCCCTCGCGGGCGCGCACGGCCCAGCGCTCGACCTGCACCTCGTGGCGCCAGGCGCGCGCGATCACCGACGCGTCGAGGTCCCGCGGCCTGCGCGACCACGCGCGCGCGCCGAGAACGACCAACGCCAGCGCCGCGGCGGCGAGCAGCGCGCGGACCCACCACGAGCGATGCCACGCCCGCGCCGCACGGTCAGGTCCCCGCCACGCCGGGTCTTCGTCGGCGGGGGGACGGGCGGTCTCGGTGACCTCGGCGCCCTCCACGGCCGACGCGCCGCAGCGCGCGCACCCGCGATCCGCGCGACGCTGGTCGCTGCCGCAGTACGCGCAGCGCCAGTCGGGGCCGTCGAGGGCCATGCGCACGAGGGCCGCCTCGGTCACGCTCGCGGCGGTCGACGGGTCCGCGGGCATCTCGTAGGACTCGCTGGCGTCCTTCGGGCTCCCGCAGGTCGCGCAGGTCTTGTGGCGACCGAGGTTGCGGTGCGCGCAGCTGGAGCACGTCCAGGTCATCTCGATGACCCGCTCTCCGGCGCGGGGGGATCGAGGTCGCGGCGCCTGACGGTGGGGCGCGGGGGGCGTCGGCTCGGGCGGTGAAAGCTCTTGCAGCGCAGGGGTTTCGACGACGACCGGGGGGCGCGCCCGCCGCTGCGGGGAGAGGCCCAGCGCGTGTCGCAACGCGCTGGCCACGCCGTTCGCGTCGCTGTACCCGCCGTCGCGGAGCCGCTGGAGGAACTTCGGGAGCTTCGCGGCGCCCTCGCCGCGCACCACCGCGGCGATCATGTCTGCGAGGGCAGGGGACTGCTCGATGAGAAAGCGCGCGGGGCCGCCTTCGAGCGCGAGGTCCACCACGGCGATGCCGTCGTCGGTCACGACGAGGTTGTCGGGGTGATGCGCGAAGTGCACCCCCAGGCCGCCGTGCACGAGGGCGCGGTCGAGGGCGCGGAGCCAGCGCGTGAGGTGCTCGACCACGGCCTCGTCGCCGGGGTGGGCGGTCGCGCAGAGGGCGCCGAGGCCGGTGCCCTCGACCCAGCGACGCGTGAGCACCCAGTGCGGGGCGCCGTCGCGCCGCGCGATGGACGCGAGGTTCCACGCCACCACGTCGGGCACCTCGGCGAAGCGGGCGAGCTGCTTCGCACGCTTGCGCTGCGCCTCGGGGTTGTCGCCCTGGAGCCGCTGCAGCCGCACGACCCAGGCCTCCCCGCTCTTCGTGCCACGCAGCGAAACCCTTGTGGGAGAGGGGGTTCCGAGCAGCTCGGTGCACGCGATCCCGTCGGGCGCGAGGACCACACCGCAGTGCGCGCAGAAGCCTGCGAGGGACTGCGGCGCGAGGCAACCGGGGCAGAGCACGTCCACGGCGCGGAGCATACGCGCGGCGCGCGGGCGCTGTCAGATCCCGGGAGCGGTGGATCCCGGGGCCGGGGTGGCGCGCGTCTGCAGCGCGGTGTTCGCCGCGGGGGTCCCCTGGGCCTCGCCGTTCACGGTGGTGAACTCCACCCGCACGCGGCCCGCGCCGCCGCCGCCGCCGCCGGATCCCCCGCTGCGTTGCCGGGCCGCGCCCACGCTCTGCAGGGCGCCCTCGAGCACGAGCGTGCGCGTGGCGACCCGCAGCGAGCCGCCCGCGCCGCTGCCGCCGCAACCGCCGCGGCTGCGCGCCGTGACCACCGCGCCCGCCTCGCCGTTCGCCGAGACCCTGCCGCCCGTGGCGACGCGCACCGCGGGGGAGATCACCACCACGACGCCGCCGCCGCGCCCGCCGTCGGCGCCGCGGAGGTTGAGCCGGCTGCCGCCG
>JBILLI010000816.1:0-3437 GCA_044376155.1 Polyangiales bacterium | reverse complement strand
GTCCTCGGGGCTGAGCTGGCAAATCTGCATTCGGCCATGCTCTCAGCGCCGGGCGTCGCGACGCGGCTTCGCGAGGTGCTGGCCCGTGACGTCACGCGCGGCGACGTCGTGGCGCTGCTCCTCACGGATCGCAGCGAGGTCCTTCGCCGCCGCGCGTCGCAGGACCCTCTCGCATCGGCCGCGCCCCCCGAAGCCGCCCTGGCACCCACCCCGGTGCTACCCTCGACCGCGTGATCGACACGCGCCCCCTCTCGATCGCTGAAATCTTCGGCCTCTCGCCGCTCTCGCAGCGCGCCCGCGAGGCGTGGCTCACCCTGCGCGGTGACCCGTCCACCCCGCCCACGCGCTTCGACCACACGTCCCTGCGGATGTTCAAGCCGCGCATGGCGCTCCCCCTCTGGCGCGGACGTCCCGCGCATGGACGGCTCATCCCGATCTACAACCTCGTGAGCCACGTGCGCCCGCCCCCCGAGGCGGGATGGAGCGTGCGCGTCACCTTCGCGCGGGACTTTCTCGGCACGCAGCTCACCTACGACTCGCACAACGGCACCGACTTCGCCGTGCCCGTGGGCACGGTGGTCCTCGCGGCCGCGGCGGGCACGGTGCTGCGCGTCAGCCGCGAGTTCGACCGCGGCGGACTCAAGGTCTTCATCGACCACGGCGCCGGGCTCGTCACCACGTCGAACCACCTCGGTCGCGCCTTCGTGCGCGTGGGCCAACGCGTGCGCCGCGGAGAGCCCATCGCGCTGTCGGCGTACTCCGGGCTCGACGGGCTCAGCACCTTTCCCTTCGGCGCGCCGCACGTGCACTACAACGTCTGGCTCAACGGCGAGTACGTCGACCCCTTCGGTCTGGGTGACACGATCCCCTTGTGGCGCAATGGGAACTGGCCCATCCCCCACCGCGGCGACGGGGTCGACGACGCGCCCCCCACGCGCTGGGACCACGACGCCGTCGCGCGCACCCTCGACGCGTGCACCCACGCCGGCGCTCGCGAGGACATCTCCGCGGGCGAGAACCCCGAGGCCCGGGCGATGAACGCGCTCTTTCAGACCCTGTACTACCCCACGCGCTTCACCACACGGCCCTGCCTCTACGCCGAGCCCGCGCCGCGCAAACCGCGCCTCGACCTCCCCTTTCGCGCCGAGGACTTCGACGGGATCTGGTTCCCCCACGGCGTCGAGCCACCGCGGTGATACGATCCCACGTGTGGTGATTCCCTCCCGTGTCCGCCGCGCCGCGGCGCTCCTCACCCTCTGCGCCCCCCTCTCCGCGTGCAGCGAGATCGTCGATCGCATCCGTGATCGCATCGATCCCCCGCCCGAGCAGCCCGCCCCCGCGGTGCCCACCACCGCGCCACCGCCCGTGCAGCCCGCGCAGCCCGCGCAGCCCAACAACAACGGCGGCATCCAGATCCCGGGCCTCGGGAACATCCCGATCCCCATCCCGGGACTGCAGCTCCCGAACAACAATGGCGGGACCAACAACGGCACCACCACCCCGGCGCGCAACGGTCCGCCGCCGTACAACACCCTCGCCGCGGTGCCGCCCGGCGCGGTCGACGCCAACGGATCACTCACCCCGGCGTTTCAGCGCAGCGAGGTGATGTCGGTGTTCAGCGAGCTCGTGGCCGCGCTGCCCGAGGGCGAGCGCTCGCGCATCCTCGGGATCCCCCTACGGGTGCACGAAGAGCCCCGCGAGCCCAACGCCGCCGCGGGCTGCACGCGCGATCGTCGGTCGTACATGATGATCACCTCCGCGCTGCTCACGATCATCGCCGCGAGCTCCGAGGCCAAGGCCTGGGACGAGCTCACGGGCGAGCGCCGCGTCGAGGGGTACTACACCGCGGTGACCAACGTGATCCGCGCGCAGCAGCCCGTCATCGGGATCACCCCGGGCTGGCTCGCAGGACCCATGGCCCTCGACCCCCGCAAGCTCGCGCGGGAGCGCCACCTCTTCGACGAGCAGGTGGCGTTCGTGCTCGGCCACGAGCTCGCCCACCACTACCGGGGCCACACGGGATGCGCCAACGGCACCCCGGCGAACCAGTCCGAGGTCACCGCCGAGGAGCTCACCCGCGTGGCGTCCACCGTGGTGCCGCCCTTCAACCAACCGATGGAGACGGAGTCCGATCAGTGGGGCATCACCAACGCCCTCGACGCGGGCCGCAACCGTCGCGGCGGTGACTGGAACGAAGAGGGCGCGATGCTCTCCCTGGACTTCTTCGCGCACCTCTCACGCTTCAACCCCGCCACGGCCTTCCTCCGTACGCATCCCCATCCCAACCTGCGCAAGCCCATCATCCAGACGATGGCGAACACCTGGCGCAACGGCGGACGGCCCACCCAGGCCATCCCGGGCATGCCCGGAACGACCATCCCCATCCCCATCCCCATCCCCATCCCTGGCCTCGGGCAGCGCTGACCGCGCCCCGCCTGGCTCACCCGGGGCGGGTCACCCCGTAGAGCCCGCCCACGCGGGTCCAGAGGTAGCCCAGAAGGTCCTCGACGTGGTCGCGGTCGCCCACCGCGTCGCGCACGATCTCGTCGGCCTCCACGATGTGCCCGCGGCGATGGATCTTCTCCCGCAGCCACGCCAGCGGCGCGGAGACGTCTCCCCGGGCGACGTTGTCCCAGAGCGTGGGGATCGTGCCTTCGAGCCTGCGCCCGAGGCTCGCGGCGTAGAGGTTCCCGAGGGTGTAGCTCGGAAAGTACCCGAAGGCCCCGCCGGACCAGTGCACGTCCTGCAGGCACCCGCGCGCGGCGTCGGGCGGTGTGACCCCGAGGTACTTCGTGTACCGCTCGTTCCATGCGGCGGGCACGTCGTCGAGCGAGAGCGCGCCCTCGAAGATCGCGAGCTCGATCTCGAAGCGCACGATGATGTGGAGGTTGTAGGTGACCTCGTCGGCCTGCGTGCGAATCAGGCTGCGCGCCACGCGATTCTGCGCGCGAAAGACCCGCTCGGGGTCGGCCAGCGACACCGGGCACTGCGCCCCCAACGACGCCTGCGCGGTGCGCGCGAGAAAGTCCGCGAAGGGGCGCGAGCGACCGATGTAGTTCTCCCAGAAGCGCGACTGCGACTCGTGGAGCCCGAAGCTCGCGGCCTCGCGCACGGTGGTCCCCGCGAGGTCGAAGGGCAGGCCCTGCTCGTAGAGGGCGTGGCCCGTCTCATGGATGGTGCCCCCGAGGCCCCCGAGCACGTCGTGCTCCTTGAGGTGCGCGGTGATGCGCACGTCGCCCTCGCCCTGCGCCGAGGAGAAGGGGTGCTCGGCGCGGTCGAGGCGTCCGCCGTCGAAGTCGAAGCCCAGCGCCGCGGCCACCGCCGACGAGAGCTTCCACTGCGCGTCGAGGGGGACCGCGTCGGTGATCGCGTCCATGGGATCGCGCGCCGACACGGCCTCGATGAGCGGCACGAGCCCGTCGCGCAGCCGCGCGAAC
>JBILLI010000156.1:0-12645 GCA_044376155.1 Polyangiales bacterium | reverse complement strand
GAGCGCGCCCGGACGCATCGCGCGGGTGGCCTCCAGCACCTCGGGGTTGACCTCTCTCTCGCGCTCGTCCCACGCGCCGAGGCCGCCGCGGCACCAGACCGTGTTGTGCCCGAGCAGCTCGCCGCGCCACGCCCTACCCGGCTCATCCCAGCGCGGCCGCAGCGCGTAGACGCCCTCGGGCGTCGCGTCGAAGGCAGACGTCATCCCCGAAGCGATGCCGACAGATCACCCCGGCGTCAATCACTGCCCTCGATCGCGTGGAGATCTCGCGGGGCGTCGTTGCCCTCCGTGGGGATGCGGCGCGAGACTCCGCGAATGCCGTGTCCCCGCGCGCTGGCGTTCCCGGTCCTCTTGCTGGCGTGCGCGGCGGACGCGCCCGCGGCGCCCCCGGGGCCCACCGGCGTCGGCGACGAGCCCTCGACGGCGCGCGACCCGTCGGGGCGTACGCTGCACTGGGTCGAGCACCTCATCGACGGCGCGGCGCAGCTCCCCGCGCTCCGCGGCGCCGACGGGCTCATCGAGGTGGACCTCGACCGCGACGGCCGCCTCGACGTCGTCGCGGTGCACGAAGACAGCGGGCACGTGCGCGCGGCCTTCGGGGGCGAGCGTTGGGGCGCGTGGTCCCACGTCACGCTCGCCGACGCGCAGGCCGACGGCGCCGAGGACGTGGCCGCGGGAGACCTCGACGGCGATGGCGACATGGACCTCGTGGTGGCGGCGGAGCGCGGGCACCTGCTGCTGCTGCAGAACCCCGGAGCACGCGCGCGGGACCCCGCGGCGTGGCGTCGGTTCGTCCCCGCGATCACCACCGGCCGCGGGTCGTTCATTCGCGTGGGCGTCGGAGACTTCGACGGCGACGGCCGTCTCGAACTCTGCGCCGCGAACAAGGGTGCCACGCTCGACGGGGCCGGACGGGAGCTGCGGCCCAGCGCCGAGACCCTGCGCGCGATCCTCACGGCACAGCCCACGGCGATCTCGCTCTTCGACCTCCCGCCCGACCCCTTCTCCGACGCCGGGTGGACCGAGTGGGAACTCGACCGCCTGCGCATCCCGATGCACGCGGCCCCGGTGGACCTCGACGGCGACGGCGACCTCGACATCGTCGGCGGCGGCCGTGGGCAGTTCGACGGGCTGCGGGTGTACGAGAACCTCGGCGCGCCGACGCCCGGCGCGAGGCCGACCTTCACCACGCGTGTCCTCGGGCTGCGCGCCGAGGATCAGCGCGCCCTTGCGGGGAGCGGGATCCCGCTGCTCAACGGGCAGACGATGAAGTTCGTGGACCTCGACGGCGACCGTGACCTCGACATCCTCACGATGGTCACCCTCAGCGTCTACGGCTGGTTCGAGCAGCCCTCCGAGCGCGTGGGACCATGGCCCTTTCACCGCATCGGCGACCTCGCGCCGGACCACGTCATCGGCTTCGCCACGGGCGATTTCGACGGCGACGGCCGCCTCGACGTCTTCGTCGGCGGATACTCCAAGGGGCTGCGCACCGAGGACGGCGCGTATGCGTTGGGTGATCCGATGGGCCGCCTCGCCCTCGACCTTGGTCTCGATGGCGGCGGTCTCACCTGGCGTCGCGAGGAGGTGTCGCGCCGCGTGCGCGGGATGTTCGATGACTTCGTCGCGCGCGACGTGGACGGCGACGGCGACCTCGACCTCGTCGGCACGCGCGGCAACAGCGGCACCTACGACGGCCTCTTCTGGCTGGAGCAGCGGCGCTCGTCGGGCCCCGCGCGTCGGTTCACCGCGGCGCGGGCGAGCGAGAGCGCGTCGGTCCCGCTGCCCCCGCCCGCGCGGTGAGGTGCCGCGCTACAGGCGAATGTCCATCGTCGCGCCGAAGGTGAGCACGTCGGGCGCCACCGCGACGCCGTCGATGGCCGCGAGCATGCGGTGGTATCCGAGGTCGGCGCCGAACACGAGGGCGGCGTTGGGATTGAGGTGATAGTGCACCTCGACCCCGCCGCGCGCGCCCACACCAAACGCGCCCGCGCTCACGCCGCGGTCGGCGTCCACCTGCCAGCGGTCGAAGCTCAGCCCCAGCACCGGACGCACCGTGGACCCCTCCAGAAAGCGGTGCGCCACCTCCGCGGAGATCAAATACACGTTCCCCGGCTCGGTGTTCGCGAGCGCGTCCAGCGCGCGGTTCGCGATGTCCGCGCGGAGCCCGATCTCGGTCGCGCCGAGCCCGAGGCCCACGTGCAGGCGCCAGGTGCCCGCGGCGGATCCCTGAAAGCCCGTCATGCCCCCGTAGCCCGCGCCCACGAAGAAGGCCGTGCGCGGGTCACGCCGCTCCTGGGGCTGCGGGTGTGTGGGCGGGTCCGCGGGCGGCTCCACGGGCGCGGGCGGCGGCAGCGGCGCGATGAGCAATCGCGGCGGCGTGTGCACGTAGACCCGCGGTGACGGCACGTACACCGTGGTCACCGGCGGGAGGTACACCCGCGGTGACGGGACCACCACCGCGTCGGGGGTCGACGCGTAGATCTCGATGGCCGACGCCGTCGAGGGGAGCGCGAGGGCGGCGGCGAGGCTCAAGGCAGAGAGGGGGCGGGTCATCACGGGGTCCTCCGTTGATGGTTGAGAAATGCTTGAAATGTCGGTGAAATCTGAGACGGGTGGGGCGCCGAGAAGTTCTCTCAGCGCAAGAAGGCCTCGACGGCAGACTCCGCGGTGTCGGGCGCGGCGTCGCTGACCTCGATCACACGGTCGCCGTCGAGGCGCATCCGCACGCTGCCCAGGGCGAGGGCCTCGCGCAGTGCCGGGCGCAGGCGGAGCAGCGCGAAGTACCCGCGGCTCATGGGGCGAACGCGCAGCACGCGGGCGGTGCCGACGGTGAGCCCGTCCTCCTGCCACACGCCTTGTGCGAGCACGAACGATCGCCCGGCCACGAAGCGCGCGCCGCTCGCGGAGGGGTTCACCCGCTCGGCCTCGCGGAGGTCACGGAGCACCATGGAGATGCGACGACCGGCCTCGCCCGTGGCGTCGACCGGTGCGGCGGCGGGCGCGGCGGGGGGCGGCGGCGGGGCCATGCTCGCGGGAGACGCTGGCGTGGCCATGACGCCAGGCACGCTGCGCATCGGGCGGGCCGCGGCGCCACCCCCCAGCGACTGAAACGCGCGGAACGCGTCGCGCGCAGGGGCGGCCTCGGCGCGGGGGGCGGGCTCCTCGGCGGGCGCCGCGCCGCCCGAGGGTGCGTTGCGCCCCAACTGCGCGTTGCTCACGGTCACCGGCGAGGGGCCGCCGCGACGGACGCTCTCGTCGAACTCCACGGGCCGCGCCGCGGGCATCTCGTCGGTGATGAGGTAACTCGTGTAGGGCGTGACGATGCCGAAGCGCCGCGCGAGCTGGATCACCGAGTCGCGCAGCTCGGGGTTCTCGCCGCGCAGGCGGATCTCATCCAACAGGTATCCCACCTTGCGCGTGCCCCACACCCGCGGGATGAACCCGTTGGTCTCGTCGCGCGCGGGGAGGGTCACGGGCCAGTCGAAGCTCCGCGCCTCGACCTGCCCCGCCACCGTCGCCGTGAGCCCCACGTGCACGTCGCCGGCCTGGCGGTAGCGACCCGTGACCACGAGCTGTCCGCCGCGGTAGAGGGTGCCGAGGTCGCGGGGGTAGAGGTCGTAGGCCTCGGCGCCGCGCAGCGCGAGGCGCAGGTCGGCGAGCACGGGGTACGCGATCTTGTTGTAGAAGCCCGTGAGCAGGGTGGACATCTCCGCGCCGGAGCGGGCGTAGTCCGCGGCGCCGCGGTTCTGCTGCGCGAG
The DNA here is from genome assembly GCA_044376155.1 of Polyangiales bacterium. Taxonomy (GTDB): domain Bacteria; phylum Myxococcota_A; class Polyangia; order Polyangiales; genus JAWKRB01. Next base: position 8,884 of record JBILLI010000156.1, on the reverse strand, counting down.
CAGGTCGAGGAAGGTGGTGTTGACGTCGTCGCCGAGGCCGAAGACGAACACCTGCGCGGTGTTGTGGTTCTGCTCGGTGACGCTGCGCACGAGGCGCGTCACGTCGGTCTCGCCCACGGTGGGCATCCCGTCGGTGAGGAACACCACCACCCGCGGCGCGCCCCGTCGCGTGGGCACCGCGAGGGCCTGGCGCAGCGCGGGCTCGATGGCCGTGCCGCCGCTGGCGTCCATGCTGTTGATGAAGCGCAGCGCGCGCTGGCGGTTCTCGGGCGAGGCCGAGAGGGACTGCTCCGCGAGGGGCTCCACGTCGGTGCTGAAGCGCAGGATGTTGAAGGTGTCGTCGGGGTTCAACCGCTCGATCCAAGCCCGCAAGGCCTGGCGGGCGTGCTCCATCTTCTCGCCCGACATCGAGCCCGAGGTGTCGACGACGAAGAGCAGGTCCTTGCCGATGATCTCGCGCTCCGTGGTCTCGGTGCGCGGGGCGAGCATCATGAGGAAATACCCGTCCTCGCCGGGCGGGCGGTGCGTGAGCAGCGAGAGCCCCACATCACCGTCGGCGACCGTGTAGAACAGGTCAAAATCACGGTCGAGGGCGGCGCGGCCCTCCTCGAAGCCCACGGTCACCGCGCGGTCGCCGCGGCGCGTGGTGTCGATGCGGTGCGTGGGGGAGTACACCCCGCGAATGGGCACCCGTGACGCGATGGTGGCGCTGAGGGTGAAGTCCTCCATCGTGCTCGCCTGCGGGCCCGAGGTGCGCAGGGGGTAGCGGTAGTGCAGGGTGGAGCTCTGGTAGTCCACGGTCTGCGTGAAGCGGATCTCCACCTGCTGGTCACCCCGCGGCGCGATGGGAAAGACCCGCGCGCGAAAGAGGTTGCCGCCGATGTGCTCCACGAGACCCGGGTCGCGCAGGCGGGCCACGATGCCCTCGTAGACCCCGCGGGCCTCGTTCGCCTCGAGCACCTGCCCCTCGACCCGCTGGCCGTTCACCATCATCGCGAAGCCCGACACCGACGCGCCCGCGGGGATGGGGAAGATGTACGTCGCCTCCAGCACCCGGTCGGTGTGGTTGCGAAACACCTGCACCACCCGGGTCTCGGCGACCCGCTCGCGGATCTCCACGTTCACCCGGTGGGAGCGAATCGCGAGGGGCCCGAGGGAGGCGTCGCCGGGGATGAGCAACCCCGTGGCCTCGGCGGGGGTGACCAGGAGCCAGGCCACGAGGGCCATGAGGGCGGCGATGAGCCGCAGGATCATCTTCGGAGGAGCAGGGCGCATGGTGGGGTCTCCGTGGCGTACGGACCCACAACGCGCGGGGGAGGTTGGCGCTTACAGTGATTTCACCCGCGGGAGCTCAAAGCGGTCGATGACCCGGGCCTTGACCCCCCCGGGGTCGGTCACGTCGTCGATGCCGAAGGCCCACACGGAGATCCCCTGGGCGTCGATCTTCATGCGCAGGAAGTTCTTGTAGCCCTCGAGGCGCAGCGACGAGAACGCCTCGTTGCCGTGGCGGCGAAAGAACCGCACGCTGATCCAGAGGTAGAGGCCCATGATGAGCCCGCTGGTGAGGTATCCCAGCGCGAAGGTCACCCCCATGAGCCCGAGGCGGTGCAGCACGATGTGGTTGCGCTCCAGGCCCCGCAGAAGCCAGTAGCCCGTGCCCGTGGCGAGCAGCGCGGCGCTGAGGTGCGCGACCCCGTGGAGCATCCCCGCGACGGCGCGGTAGGCCCGGTTGTGCGAGTCGGTGAAGACCACCACCGCGGTGAGCAGCGCGGCGGTGAGGGCGATGGCGCTGGGGGTCGTCGCGGCCTGTTCGAGCCCCTTCCAGAGCGTGCGCTGCACCCCGTGCTCCCAGACGGTGTAGTCGGGCCGCGGGAGCAGGGAGGAGAGCAGGGTGTAGATCACCCCGCCGGCCACGCCGAAGCTCGGGTTGCGCAGCGGGAACCCGAGGTTGCCCCACGCGAGGCGCTGCGAGGTCTCGCGGTCGGGGTACTCGCGCTCGATGGCGTAGTGGGTGTTCGCGCGGCCGTAGTTGTCGACGAGCCGTTGGGTCGACGGCGTGTGCGTGGGGTGCAGAAACGCGCCGCCGCCCCCCGAGGTCACGAGCTGCGCGCCCGCGTCGATGCCCCGGGTGCAGCGGAGCCGGCGGTAGTGGTGAAGGTCCCCCGCGAGCCACAGGGGCACCGTGGCGCCCTTGTCAGAAATGAAGGCCAGCAGCCGTCGGAGCTGTCGTCGGTAGGCCAGCCCGTACTGCTGTCGAAACACCCACAGGGGCTCGGACATGCACAGGATCACCCGATCCCCGCGCTGCACCCCCGCGAGGGCGCGCTCGAACCACTGGCGCTGCGGGGCGTCGAGGTCCTGCTGGAGCTGGAGGTCGACGGCGACGAGCCAGTGGCCGTGGGGGAGCTTCACGCACTGGTAGCTCCGCGACTGCGAGGTCTGCCACATGCCGAGCTTCTGCGACTGCAGAAAGACCCCGGTGAACGCCGCGAGCCCGTCGTACCAATCGTGGTTGCCGGGGATCGCCACCATCTGCGGCTCGTTCGACGGAGTGTCGGCGCACGCCGCGCGCAGCGGGTCGAGCAGGCGCTGCTCGTACTCCTCGGGCGAGGCCGTGGGGTACACCTGGTCACCGCCGAAGATGAGCAGATCCCCCCGCGGGAGGCTGCTCTCGCCGTCGCGGAGCTGCGTCGCGGCGAGGTTGCGCAGCACCGCGGTGGTGGGGCGCCAGCCGTCGCCCGTGTCGGAGACGAAGTCCATCCAGAGGGCGTCGCGGTGCGCGAGCGAGAGGGGGGACTGGTCGGCCCCGAGGGCCATGAGCAATCGCGCGTCGGCGCGCTGCGCGAAGATCGCGGTGAGCACGGTCTGCACGCCCGTGCGCAGGAGCTGCCGCGGGTCATACCAATGGACCATCTCGGGCCGCGAGGCAGGGGCGGGGCTCATCGAAAGAAACCCGGGGCGACGGGACGATGCATCAGCCGCCACCGTAACACGTTGACATCGCCCGTCATCGGCGCGATTCCCGCGGTGATGCGACGACACTCCGCGGCGTGTGAGCGCAACCGTGACCCCATCCTCGCGGTGCTGCGCCGGGTGTTCCCCGCGCGGGGGGAGGTGCTCGAAATCGCCGCGGGGAGCGGGCAGCACGCGGCGTACTTCTCCGACGCCCTGCGCGACCTCACCTGGTGGCCCACCGACCCCACCCCCGAGGCCCTCGCGAGCATCGACGACTGGGCGCGCGACGCCCACGGAGACCTCCGCCCCGCGCAGCGCCTCGACGTGTTCGATGACCCCTGGCCCGTCGCCGCGTGCGACGCGATGCTGTGCGCGAACATGATCCACATCGCGCCGTGGGAGGCCACCGGGGCGCTGCTGCGCGGAGCGTCGCGCACGCTGCGACCGGGCGGGGTGATGGTGCTCTACGGCCCCTACACCCGCGACGGCGTGCACACCGCGCCGAGCAACGAGGCCTTCGACGGCTGGCTGAAATCCCAGGACCCGCGGTGGGGCGTGCGGGACCTCGGCGTCGTCACCGATCTCGCTGCCGCGCAAGGGATTCGGTTGCACGAGGTGCTGGAGATGCCCGCGAACAACCTCTGCGTGGTGCTCCGTCGGGTGTCGGTGGAGGCGTCATGAGTGAGCTCGCCCCGACGCCGAAGGTGACCGCGCTGACCGTCGCGGGGAGTGATCCCTCGGGGGGCGCGGGGCTGCAGGCCGACCTGCGGGCCTTCGACGCCCTCGGGGTGCACGGCGCGAGCGTGGTGACCCTGATCACCGCGCAGGGCACCCGCGGGGTGCGCAAGGTCGACGCGCTGCGCCCCGAGCTCGTGCGCGCGCAGCTCGCCGCGGTGTTGGAAGACATGTCCCCCCGCGCGGTGAAGACCGGCGCGCTGGGCACCGCGGGGTGCGTGGAGATCATCGCCGACGCGCTGCGCGAGCGCCCGACGCTGCCGCTGGTGATCGACCCCGTGATCAACCCCACGGTGGGGCGTTCGCTGCTCGACGAGTCGGGCTTCGCGGCCTTCGTGCGCGACCTGCTCCCCCTCGCGGTGTTGGTCACGCCCAACCGCGTCGAGGCCGCGCGCATCGCGGGCGCGGTGGTGCGCTCGGCGAAGCAGGCGCGGGCGGCGTGTGAGTCCATCGCGGCGCTGGGCGCGAAGGCCGTGCTGCTCAAGGGCGGGCACTTCGAGGGCGACGACAGCGTGGACCTCTTCTTCGACGGCGAGCGCTTCACCGAGCTGCGCGCGCCGAGACTCAAGGTCCCCGCGATGCACGGCCTGGGGTGCACGCTCTCGGCGCTCATCACCGGGCACCTCGCGCGCGGCGCGGCGCTGGCCGACGCGGTGGCTCTCGGTCACGCGACGATCCACCGCGCGCTGCACACGCCGCGCACGGTGGGCGAGGGGCTGTGTGTGCTCGGCGACCTCCGCGCGGCGGCCGCGGCTGTCGAGACGGCGTAGCTCACCCGCGGGGGGGCGGGGCGGGAGATGGAGTGGAGAGGCGCGGCGGTGGTACTGTGCAGGAGTGACGCGGGGGCGATGCGATCGCGCCCCTTCGCACGCGGTCGTGAGCGCGGCGCGTACGAGGGTGTCAGATCGAAGCGACTCGGCGCGTCGTAGACAACACACGTTGCGGAGACGTGGTCGAGAACCACCCCGAGGCGAAGTGGGATCACGGAGCACCAGAGGGCGTCGGACCGATGAAGCCTGCATCTGAAAACTTTGGCTTTCTGGCCAACCACCTGCCCAGGCTCGAAGGCGTCGTCGCCAACGCCGAGCGGGACTGGTCTCGCGACCCCGTGGGGAGCCTCATTCGACTTCGGCTCTTCTCCGAGCTGCTCGCGCGGCAGTGCGCCGTCAAGCTTCGCGTCGTCGTCGGGCACCAGCAGCCCTTCAACGACGTCGTCGCGGAGCTCGAACGCGCGCGCATGCCGCGCGAGCCCATCGAGCTCATGCACGCCGTGCGACGCCGCGGCAACGAGGCGGCCCACCGCGCCTCGGGCACCCCCGACGACGCCCTCGCCCTCCTGCGCATCACCCACCAGCTCGCCGTCTGGTACTTCAGGACCTTTCACGACAGCGCCTTCGGGGCGCCCCCCTTCAAGACCCCCGAAGACCCCGGCGCGACGCTCCTGCGCCTCCAGGCCGAGCTCGCGGCGGCGCAGAAGACCGCGCGCGAGCAGCAGTCGGCGGCCGAGAGCGCGAAGGCCGAGGCCGAGGCCGCCCGCGTCGCCGCCGAGACCGAGGCCATCGAGAGACAGATCGCCGAAGAGCGCGCCGACAAGGAGGCCGCCGACCGCGCGCTGTGGGAGCAGATGGCGCAGGAGTTCGAGTCCGCCGCGAAGAGCGCGCCCGCCGTACCCGACCTCGCCGCGCGCATCGAGGAGTTTCTCCGCACCGCCGCCGAGGCCGCGAAGAAGATCCGCGTCACCGAGGCCGACGTGCGCCGTGGCCTCGACGAAGCGCTCCGCGAGGCGGGATGGGAGGCTGACTCCATCGCCCTCACCTACGCCGCCGGCACGCGCCCCGAGCACGGCGTCGACCGCGCCATCGCCGAGTGGCCCACCGGCGACGGCACCGCCGACTACGTGCTCTTTCTCGGGCTGCGCCCCGTCGCGGTCATCGAGGCCAAGCGAAGCGTCAGCAGCGCCGTCGACGCCCTCGGGCAGGCCGAGCGGTACAGCCGCGGGTACACCGTGAAGGGCCACGAGACCCTCTCGGGCGGTCCGTGGTCGGGCTTCAAGGTCCCGCTGCTCTTCGCCACCAACGGCAGGCCCTACCTGAAGCAGCTCGAACACGCCACGGGCGTGTGGTTTCGCGACGCGAGGAGCCCGAAGAACAAGCCCCGCGCGCTTCACGGCTGGATGTCGCCCGAGGGGGTGAAGGCGCTGCTCGACGCCGACCTCGCGCAGGCCCACGCCGAGCTGAAGACGAGCCCCGTCGAGGCACTGCACCTCCGCGGGTATCAGAACGAAGCCATCCTCGCCGTCGAGGCCGCCCTCGCCGCGGGGCGCGACACCCTCCTCGTCGCCATGGCCACGGGGACCGGCAAGACCCGCACCGCCATCGGGCTGATCTATCGCCTCATCGAGGCCGGGCGCTTTCGCCGCGTGCTCTTTCTCGTCGACCGCAGCGCCCTCGGCGAGCAGACCGCGGGCGTCATCAAGGACTACAAGGTCGCCAGCGAGAAGACCTTCGCGCAGATCTTCGGCTTCAAAGAGCTCGCCGACGTCTCGCCCGACCGCGACACCCGGCTCCACATCGCCACCGTGCAGGGGATGATGCGCCGCGTGCTCGACGACGAGGGCAGCGCGCTCCCCATCGACAGCTACGACTGCATCGTCGTCGACGAGTGCCACCGGGGCTACACCCTCGACAAGGAGATGTCCGACGACGAGCTCGGCTTTCGCGACCAGCGCGACTACGTCTCGCGCTACCGCAAGGCCATCGAGTACTTCGACGCGGTGAAGATCGGGCTCACCGCCACCCCCGCCCTGCACACCACCGAGATCTTCGGCCCGCCGATCTACCAGTACACCTACACCCAGGCCGTGCTCGACAAGGTGCTGGTGCCCCAGGAGCCGCCCGTTCGCATCGTGACGGCCCTCGCCCGCGACGGCATCAAGTACCGCGTCGGCGAGAGCATCTCGCGCTACAACCGGATCACGGGCGAGGTCGAGCTCGCGACCGCCCCCGATGAGCTCGAATTCGAGGTCGACGCCTTCAACCGCTCGGTGAAGACCCGCGGCTTCAACCAGGTCGTGTGCGAGCAGCTCGCCGAGTCCATCGATCCGCACCTCGACGACAAGACCCTGGTCTTCTGCGTCGACGACGCGCACGCCACCGAGGTCACCGAGCTGCTCAAGGCGGCCCTCGACAAGCGCTGGAAGCGCGTCGAGAACGACGCCGTGATGAAGATCACCGGCGCCGTCGACCGGCCGCTGGAGCAGATCCGACGCTATCGCAACGAGCGCCAGCCCAGCGTGGCCGTCACCGTCGACCTGCTCACCACGGGCATCGATGTCCCGCGCATCTGCAACGTGGTGTTCCTTCGGCGGGTGAAGAGCCGGATCCTCTACGAGCAGATGCTCGGCCGCGCGACCCGGCTCTGCCCCGAGATCGAGAAGGAGTCGTTTCGGGTCTACGACGCCGTCGGTCAGACCGAGCTCATCGGCGCGCTCACGGGCATGACCCCGTCGGTGGTCTCTCCGAAGTTCAGCGTTCGACAGCTCGCCGAGGAGCTCGTGTCGGTGCCCGACGAGCGGGCGCGTGACGCGGTGCTCGCGCAGCTCCTCACGAAGCTGCGACGCAAGCGCGCGGCCCTGGAGAAGGTCGCGCTCGAAGCCTTCACCGCGGCGGCCGGCATGGACCCCGCGGCGCTCGTCGAGCACCTCGCGGCGTCGACGCCCGCCGAGGCCGCGGCGTGGTTGGTGGAGCACCCGGCGGCCGTGGGCCTCCTCGATGGGGTGAGCGGGCACGACCCGACGGTGGTGATCTACGAGGGCACCGACGCGCTGGTCGAGGTGCGGCAGGACTTCGACGGCAAGAGCCCCCGTGATTACCTCGAAGCCTTCGGCGAGTTCATTCACGCGAACATGAACCGCATCCCCGGGCTCATGGTGGTGAAGACCGCCCCCCGGGACCTCACCCGCAAGCAGCTCAAGGAGCTCGCCGAGGCGCTGAGCCTCGCGGGCTACTCCGAGATCAACCTCCAGACCGCGTGGCGGCGGGCGACGAATGAAGACATCGCCGCGTCGATCATCGGGCACATCCGCCAGCGCGCCCTGGGCGAGCCGCTGCTGCCCTACGCCGAGCGCGTCGAACGCGCGGTGAAGCGCGTGCGAGACAGCCACCCCTGGACCCACACCCAGCGCAAATGGCTCGACCGCATCGGCAAGCAGATGGCCGTGACCACCGTGGTCGACCGCCCCGCCCTCGACGAAGAGCCCTTCAGCGACCACGGCGGCTTCGATCACCTGAACGCGGTCTTCGAGGGCAGGGCCGAAGAACTCCTGCGAGAGATTCGAGACGCCGTCTGGATGAACACGGGTTGACCCCACGCGCTCGCTTCTCCCTTCCGCGCCGTAGCCTTTCCACTCAACCCAAAAAGACCGCATGAGCAGCAACACACACGACATCGTTCAGAAGCTCTGGGGCTTCTGCGACATCCTTCGCGATGACGGGATCACCTACCATCAGTACGTCACCGAGCTGACCTACCTGCTCTTTCTCAAGATGGCGAAGGAGACAAAGACCGAGGACCAGATCCCCCTGGACTCCCGCTGGGACGCGCTCCTCGCGAAGAAGGGCCTCGGCCAGCTCACGCACTACAAGAAGCTCCTGCTCGACCTCAGCACCGAGGGCTCCCCCGCGGTGGCTGCGATCTACGCCGACGCGCAGAGCGCCCTGCGCGAGCCCGCCAACCTCGCGAAGCTGGTGAGCCAGATCGACGAGCTCAACTGGTACCGCGCCCGCGAAGAGGGCCTCGGCGACCTGTACGAAGGGCTGCTGGAGAAGAACGCCAGCGAGGTGAAGTCCGGCGCGGGGCAGTACTTCACCCCCCGTCCGCTCATCGATGTGATCGTGGCCCTGGTGGCGCCGCAGGCGGGCGAGGTGGTGCAAGACCCCGCCGCGGGCACCGGGGGCTTTCTCATCGCCGCCGACCGCCATGTGAAGTCCCAGACCGACGCGCTCTTCTCGCTCACGGCGAAGGCGCGGGCGTGGCAGAAGCGCGAGGCCTACGTCGGGGTCGAGCTGGTCCCCGAGACCCGGCGGCTGGCGCTGATGAACCTCCTGCTCCACGGCATCGAGGGGACGGTGCACCTGGGCGACGCCCTCTCCTCCGTGGGGAGCGGGCTCGACAAGGCCGACGTGATCCTCACCAA
>JBILLI010000815.1:0-3447 GCA_044376155.1 Polyangiales bacterium | reverse complement strand
ACCGACAACTCTGGCGTGCCCGGATTCCTCGGCGCCCTCGCCTTCGCCCCGCACGGACGTCAAGCCATCGTGCCCGCGCTCAAGGCCAACATCGTCACGGGCCGCGCGCGCACCAACACCGAGCTCACCTCGCAGACCACCGCCCGCGCGATCTTCTCCGAGGTCGACCTCGACGGCCCCGACGGACACGCGCAGGAGAGCTGGCGCAACGTCTTCGATGACCTCGACCTCGCCTCCGCCGTGGCCTACACCCCTGTCGGGGAGCGGGTGTATGTCGCCATCGAAGGGTCCGAGGTGGTGCTCGCCCTCGACACCGCGGGCTTCAACGTCGCGGGCTCCATTCGTGAGGTGGGCGGCGCGCCCCAGGGACTCGCCTACGACGCCGCGCGACAGCAGCTCTGGGTGCACGGGTTCACCTCCCGCACCGTGCGGGTCTTCGACGTGCGCAACCTCTCCGTCGCGCCCACGCGCCTCGCGCAGGTGATCACCACCACCCGCGACCCGCTCACCCAGCAGCAGCGCATCGGCCTGCGGATGTTCTACGCCGCCCGCGACCCCCGCATGAGCCGCACGTCGTACCTCTCCTGCGCGAGCTGCCATCACGACGGCGAGGGCGACAACCTCACCTGGGACTTCACCCAACGCGGCGAGGGCCTGCGCAACACCATCCCCCTGGACGGACGCAGCGCCGAGGCCCACGGGCCCATCCACTGGAGCGCCAACTTCGACGAGGTGCAGGACTTCGAGCACGACATCCGCGGGGGGCAGGGCGGCACCGGGTTCATCCCCGACATGGACTTTCACACAGGCACCCGCGACACCCCCCTGGGCGATCCCAAGGCCGGGCTCAGCCGCGAGCTCGACGCCATGGCCGCGTGGCTCGCGACCCTCACCCGCTTCGGCGTGTCGCCCCACCGACGCGACGGCGACAACACCTGGGAGGCGTCGTTCACCCGCGGGCGACAGGTCTTCGCCGACGCCGGGTGCAACACCTGCCACAGCGGTTCGCGCTTCACCGACAGCGCGTTCGTGACCGGGCGCACGCCCCGGTTGCACGACGTGGGCACCCTTCGCATGACCTCGGGGCAACGCCTCGGCGCGACCCTCACGGGACTCGACACGCCCACCCTGCGCGGGCTCTGGCGCACGGCGCCGTATCTCCACGACGGCTCCGCGGCCACGCTCCGCGACGTGCTCACCGCCCGCAACCCGATGGACCAGCACGGACGCACCCGCGCCCTCGCCCCCGCCCAGCTCGACGACCTGCTGAACTACCTCAACGCCCTCGACGACCGCGTCGCGTCGGCGCCCTGAATCCGGTACAACCTCGGCTCTCCATGGCGCGCGCGCACGGCAGCTCCGAGCTCCCGAAGCTCTCCGAGAACGACCTCGATCGGATCGTTCAGGCCGTGCTCGAACGCATGCAACGCGATGTGCCGCAAGGGGATCCGTTCACCTCGGGGTGCGGCGGCGACGAGGGTCACCACTGCACGGCCGCGCCGCGTCCGCCCCACGGCATCGACCGGCCGGTGTACCCCGAGGGTCTCCCGAAGCTGCTGAGCAGCACCCCCTCGCTCATCGCCGTGGGCCGCGCGGGCGCGCGCTTTCGCACGGACCTCTACCTCCGCCTCCGCGAGGGCCACGCCGACGCGCGCGACGCGGTGCACAGCGAGCTCCCCGCGGCGTGGGCGAAGGAGCACGACTGCCTCGCGTTGCAGACCCGCTGCGTCGAGCGCGGGGAGTACCTGTTGCACCCGAACCTCGGGCGACGTCTCGATGATCCCTCCCGCGGGGCGCTGGAGTCGCTCGCGGGCACGCACCCCGACGTGCAGATCGTGGTGGGCGACGGGCTCTCGCCCAACGCCATCGCGGTGAACGGCGCGGCCACCCTCGAGGCCCTCACGGCCGCCCTCGGGTCCGCGGGGATGCGCTGCGGTCGCCCGGTCTTCGTGCGCTTCGCGCGCATCGGTGTGGCCGACGAGATCGGGGTGGTCACCGGCGCGCGGGCCACGGTGATGCTCGTGGGGGAGCGTCCGGGGCTGGGCTCGGGAGACTCCCTCTCGCTCTACCTCGCCATCAACCCACGGCTCGACCAGGACAACGCCGAGAAGAACTGCATCTCGAACGTGCGCCCCATCGGGATTGCGCCCCGCGAGGCCGCGGCGCTCGCCGCGCAGATCCTTCAGCGAGGCTTCGCGGCGGGGGTGGGCGGGGTCGCGCTGGGCCTGGGATGGGGGCGGCAGTGAGTGAGTTGAAGCGGGTCCCGGCGACGCTGCTGTCGTGTCGAACGTTGCCGCACGCCGACGCGCGGCTGTGCGAGGCGCTGGGGTTGCCCGCGGGGGCCGCGGGGCGCTCGCTGGGGCTGGTGACGTGTGATCAAGACGACACGCTCTACGCCGCCCTCGACCACGCGACGAAGATGAGCCCCGTCGAGGTGATCTACGCGCGGAGCTTCTACGCGGGCTCGGCGCACGCGTCGGGTCCGCTGTCGGGGGAGGTCCTCGGGGTCATCGCGGGCGACGAGCCCGAGGCGGTGACCCAGGGGCTCGCGTCCATCGACCAGGCCCTCGGGGATCTCTTCGCGTTCTACGCCGTGGGCGACTCGGGCGTGACCCTGTTCCCCACGGTGATCGGGCGCGTGGGGCGCTACCTCGCGGCGCAGGCCGCGGTGCCCGAGGGGAGCGCGCTGGCCTACCTCATCGCGCCTCCCATGGAGGCCATGGTGGCCCTCGACGCGGCGCTGAAGGTCGCCGACGTGCGCCTCGCGCGCTTCTTCGGCCCGCCCTCGGAGACGAACTTCGCGGGGGCCTACCTCACGGGCGAGCTCCACGCGGTGGAGGCCGCCGCGCGGGCGTTCACCGCCGCGGTGGTCGACGTGGTGGCGCACCCGCGTCGCGGCTGAGCAAAGTCGCACGGCGCTGCTGGACCTGACGCGCGAGGGGCGCACAATTGCACGCATGTCTGCGCCCTACCGCGTCGCCACCGCGGCCCTCGCGCTCCCGCGTGCCCCCACGACCCGTCACCGCGCGTGTGAGCGCTGCGAAGACTGGGTGATCCCGCTGCGCCCGCACCCCGGGTGGCGCGTCGCGGAGGTGTCGTCGTGGGTCTTCTGCGCGGCCATGCTGCTGCCCGCGTCGAAGGGCCCGTGGATGGTGCTCATGCCGCTGCACCTCTTGATGACCGTGGGCTTCTTCGGCCCGCTGCGGGCGCGCTCGAAGGCCGAGCCGCGGTGCCCGCGGTGCACGCGCTACGTCACCGAGTGAGGCAGGGCTCTCGCGCGGGGAATGGTGCATCCTACGGGACGCATGGGACGCTTCGATCATCGCGCCACCGGCCCCGCCCGCGGCCCCGCCGACATCCTTCGCTGGAAGATCCTCGACCCCCTGCGCGGCCGCGCGCACCGGTCGACGCACGCCAACGGGCCCACCCCCGTGCGCGCCAACGACG
>JBILLI010000814.1:0-3451 GCA_044376155.1 Polyangiales bacterium | reverse complement strand
GCGCGGGGCACAGGCCGGGCGCTCTTGAGGTGGGCGACCATCACGGTGAGCAGCGAGCCGTCGGGCAGGGTGAGGTCACACTCGAGAAGTCCCCGACGCGAGTGCAGCCGCCCGGCGAAGGGCCGCGGGTCGCCCTCCTGGAAGGGCGGGAACGAGAGTTCCCCCACGCCGTGAACCTCGACGCTGCGCACCGGGAGCCGCGTGAGCAGCCCGCAGGCGATGCCGCGTTGATCCGCCGCGCCGGCGATGGCGGGGAGGTAGGCCATCTCGGGCAGGGCGGCGCGCACGGCCTCCAGCACGGAGGTGCCCTCGACCTCTTGAAAGGCCACGACGTCAGCGTTCATGCGCGCGACCACGGCGGCCACCGCATCGACCTTGCGGCGGTAGAGCTGCTTCGCGCGGCGCTGCGCGTGCGGGCCGAAGCCCTCGCGGTCGAGGTTGCCGATGACATGCGGCGCGACGTCGTCGAAGAAGTCGCGGCAGTTGAACGTCCCCAGGGCGAAGGTCACGGCCGGACCATATCGCAACTACGCGCGCACCTGCCCGTCGCCGCGCACCACGAACTTCTCGGCGGTGAGCTCCCGGGCGCCCATGGGGCCGAAGGCGTGCATCCGAGAGGTGGAGATCCCCATCTCGGCGCCGAGGCCGAGCTCGCCGCCGTCGTTGAAGCGGGTGGAGGCGTTCCAGAGCACACACGACGCCTCGACGCGGTCGAGGAAGCGCGCTGCGGCCGCGGGGTCACCCGTCACGATGCTCGCCGTGTGCTGCGTGCCGTGGGCGTCGATGTGGGCGATGGCCTCGTCGAGCGAAGGCACCGCGCGCACCGCCGCGACCAGCGCGAGGAATTCCCGGTCCCAGTCCTCGGGCTCGGCGGGGCTGAACGGAATCCCCTGCGCCGCAAGCACTTCGGCGCACACGGGGTCGACCCGCAGGGTCACCCCGGCCTCGCGCCACCGCCGCGCGATGCGCGGGAGGGTCTCGGCGAGGACGTCGCGGTGCACCAGCAGGGTCTCCATCGCGTTGCACACCCCCGGGCGGTGCACCTTGGCGTTGAAGGCCACGGCCTCGGCCATAGCGGGATCCGCCGCGGCGTCGATGTAGAGATGGCACACCCCCGCGCCGTGCCGCACGACGGGCACCCGCGCGTGCTGGTCGACGAAGTCCATGAGGGCGGGGCCTCCGCGAGGAATGGCCAGGTCCACGAGGCCCGCGGCCCCGAGCAGCTCGGCGACGCGCTCTCGCGAGGGGTCGCGCAAGAAGGTCACCGCGGCCTCGGGGAGCCCCGCGGCGCGCAGGCCTTCGCGCACGGCGTCGGCGAGGGCGGCGTTGCTGCGGGCGGCCTCGCGCCCGCCGCGGAGCACCACGGCGTTGCCCGAGCGGAGGGTGAGGGCCGCGGCCTCGACCGTGACGTTGGGCCGGGCTTCGTAGATCACCGCGATGACCCCGAGGGGGACCCGGCGGCGGTAGACCTTCAAGCCGTTGGGGCGCTCGGTGAGAAAGCGCTCCTCGGCCAGCGGATCGGGGGCGTCGCGCACCTCGAGCACCGCGCCCACCATGCCGTCGAGGCGCGCGGGGGTCAGCCGCAGGCGGTCGCGCATCGCCTCGCTGAGGTCGGTGGCCGCCGCGAGGTCTTCGGCGTTGGCCGCGAGGATCACGTCGCGACGCGCGGTGACCTCGGCGGCGATGGCGGTGAGGCCGGCGGAGCGGTGCGCCGCGCCGACGCGGGCGAGTGTGCGCTGGGCGAGGCGGGCGGCGGCGAGGGCGCGGCGAAGGTCCGGGTCCATGGCAGGAGTGGCGGTATAGTCCGCAGAACGATGGCCGACAACGCCCCCGACGAGACCCCCGGCGACGCCGGGCCGACCCCGATGCTCCGCGTGCGGCGCATCCACCGCCGCGACCTGAACCGCGTGTGGGACTTCTTGAAGCTGGTCTTTCGCACGGTGAACCGCGAGACCGTGGAGTACCAGCGCCCGCGCTCGAAGAAGCGCTTTCTGGAGGTCTACGAGGAGGACGGCATCGAGCAGCTCGTGTTCGAGCTCGACGGCGAATCCGAGAGCGAGATCGTGGGCTACGCCGAGTGCGCCTTCGAGGTGACCGGCTCGGACAACTGGATCAACGAGAGCTTCTTCTCGCGCCGCGACATGCGCCCGCTCTTCGTCGAAGAGCTCGCGGTGCACCCCACGCAGCAGGGCCGCGGGATCGGCGGGTTCATCCTCGAGCAGCTCGAGCACCTCGCCCGCGTGCGGGGCTGCACGCACCTCGTGCTGGAGGTCGCGGAGAACAACAAGGGCGCCCTGCAGTTCTACCGGCGTCGGCAGTTTCAGAAGCTCGACGCGGCGATCTTCATGGCGAAGCGGGTCGCCAGCGCCGACGAGCTCCTGCCGCCGCGCCCGGTCGCGCCCCACGTTTCCCCCGCGGCCCCCGAGGCCCCGGCCGCGGCGACGCCCCCCCGCCGGAAGAAGTCCCCGTCCACGTAACGCTTGCGCTTCGGGCGCGCGGCGGTGACGCTGCGGGAGACGTGCACCGACCGGCGACCTCCCCTGTGATCCGCTGGCGAGACCCGAGGGTCCGCATCCTGGCCGTGGCCCTCTTCGCCGCGTACGCGTGGTTCTTTCAGGGCGGAGGCTGGAACCAGAACACCCGCCTCGCCCTCACCCGCGCCGTGGTCGAGCAACAGTCGCTCCGCATCGACGCCACCGCGCGCGTCGGTGAACGACTGGTGACCGGCGACTACGCCGAGCGCGACGGGCACTACTACTCCGACAAGGCCCCGGGCAGCTCGCTCGCCGCGGTGCCCGCGGTGGCCCTCGCGTCGTACCTCACGGGCTCACCCCCCTCCCCCGGCGAGGTGACCTTTCTGGGCTACATCGCCACGCTCGCGACCAGCGCGGTGCCCACGGTGCTCTCGGCGCTGCTCGTCGCCGCGTGCGCCGAGGCCCTGGGCGCCAGCGCGACCGGCGCGCTCGTGGCCCTCGGGGTGTTCGCGCTGGGGTCCCCCGCGTGGGCCTACGCGACGCTCCTCTGGGGCACCGCGCTGAGCACCTTCTCGCTCCTCGGCGCCTTCGCCGCGGGCCTCGCGCTGCGACGGTCTGACGACGGCGACGACGGGCGCGACGCGCGCCTGGGACTGCTCGTCGGGGTCGGTGGCGCGTGGGCCACGATCACCGAGTACCCCGCGGCGGTGCCCGCGGCGATGATCTCCGTGATGACCCTCGCGGGGGTCTGGGACGACCCGTTGCGTCGGCGACGCGTGGCCCTGGGCATCGCGGCGGGCGCGGCGGTCATCGCGGCCGTACTCGCAGCGTACAACTCCGCGGCCTTCGGCTCCGCGCTCACCCTGGGCTACGCGCGCATTCGCGGGTTCACGGGGATGCAGCAGGGGCTCTTCGGGGTCACGCGGCCGCGGGGCGACGTGCTGATCGAGATCCTCGTGGGCTCGTACCGCGGCCTC
>JBILLI010000155.1:0-12679 GCA_044376155.1 Polyangiales bacterium | reverse complement strand
AGCTCGGGGCGCGCGGCGCGGCGGCGGGGTGCGCGGCGCCGGTCCTCACGCTGCTGCGCAAGAGCACGTCGAAGTACGAGAAGCAGCTCATCGCCCGCGCCCTCGCGGGGACCTACGGGCGCGCGGGCGACTTCGCGGGCGCGCTGGCGGTGACGGCCATGGCGCCCAACGACACGCTGCACACCGCGATGGCCCTCTGCGACATCGCCTGCGAGGCGGCCGGGGTCGCGGCCCCCTACGCGAACTACGCCTGAGGGTCTGCGGCGCGGCGCGAAGTGCGCTACGATCAGACTCCTGATGCGCTTCGCCGTCGCTTCGCTCCTCTTGCTGGCGGGATGCGCCGCGCGCACCCCTGACGCTCAACAGGGAGACGCGCAGCCCGCGGTCTCCGACTCCCGCCGCGCCGACGCGACGCGCGCCGACGCCGTGACCGCGGCGCCCGACGTGCGAGACCCCACGCCCGACGTCGGCGTGAGCGTCGACGCGGGGGGCGGGGCCGACGTGGCGGTGCGTGACGCGGGCGGGGCGACGGACGCCGGGTGCTTCTACGAGCCCGTCACGGTCGACGCGGGGGGCCAGCCGCGCAACGCCGCGGGGCAGATTCGCCATTGCTGGCCGGGGGAGCCGCGGTGCTTCTGCGACCGCGACAACGACTGCTACGCCGAGATGGGCTACATGCCGCGGTGCGCGCCGGGCTCGCCCGACGCGGGGGTCTCGCGGCCCGACGTGGTGCAGGCCGTCGACGTGCCGGTCACGCCGGTGGACATCCCGCGGCCCACCGACACGGGGCCGCTGCCGGGCAACGACACCGTGAGCTACACGGGCACCTTCCCCACCGCCGCGGGGCGTCGCACGGTGAGCCTGCGGGTGAACGGCAACGCGCGGGAGGTGGTGGTCTACGTGCCCTCGTCGCGCGGTTCGTCGCCGCCCCTCATGCTGCTCTTTCACGGCACGAACGGGTCGGGCAGCGGGATCCTCGACGAGAGCGACGCGCAGCGCGTGGCCGACGCCAACGGCGCCATCGTGGTCGCGCCCTCGTCGCGCTACATGAGCCGCGGCGACTGGGACCACCGCACCGAAGAGACCTACTGGGAGACCTATCCCAACGCCGACCCCACGGGGAACGAAGACCTCCTGCTCACCCGCGCGTGCATCGCCGAGGCGCGCGCGCGGTACAACGTCGACGCCGGACGGATCTACGCGCTCGGGCACTCCAACGGGGGCATGTTCGCCACCGTGGTGGCCACGGTGCTCGCCGACCGCGTCGCGGCCTTCGCCACCAGCAGCGCGGGGCTCAACCGCTGCGCGAACACCTGGAGCTGCTCGTTTCAGGGCGTGGGCACCACCTGCGGGGCGCTGCGGGCGAGGGGCGGATGGTGCAACTGCGACGGCGTGCCCAAGCCCATCGCGCCGCGGGCCGACGGGCGCATGCCGCCAGGCTACCTCGCCCACGGCACCGAAGACCCCATGGTCTCGGTGCAGTACACGTGTGAGCAGGAGGCCCTCATGGCCAGCGTCGGCGCGACCACGCAGGTGGTGCTCCGCAGCGGCGACGGGCACGTGCTGCCGAACAACTTCGTGACCCAGGCCTGGGCCTTTCTCGCGCGGTACCGCCGATGAGTCCGCGGCCGCGCCTCACGCTCCCCGCGCGGCTGGTGGTCAGCGTGTCCCTCGCGGGGTGCGCGTCGTCGTCTCCGACGGCCGACGCCGCGGTGGATGTGCGCGACGCCCACGTCGGAGACACCCTGACCGACGCGCTCGCCGATGCGCTCACCGACCTCGGGGGCATGGCCGACGTCCCGGGCGACGTCCCCGGCGACGTGGCCGACGACGCGCGGATGTGCACGCGCAACCCCTTCGACCCCGAGAACATGGGCTTCGCCGTGCGCTGCCTCGCGCGGCGCGGGGCGACGCAGCCCTGCCCCAAGGCCAGCGTGTGCGTCGCCGGAGATTGTCCCGCGCAGTGCGAGGGGTGCATCAGCCCGCTGTTCTGCATCCCCGACGGCGAGAACGACGCGGGGGTGGCCTGCGTGGTGAGCACGGCGTGCAGCGCCGACGCGTGCAACCCGGGGTGCAGAGCCGTCGGTTGATGACCACGAGGGCGGCCGGTCCGGCTGCCGAGGAGCGGTGATGGAGACGCTGGGCGGGAGGGACCTGCGCGGCTGGAGGCTCCCGCGCTGTGTGGGCTGCGGGCTGCCCACGGCGCGGTGCTTGTGCGCGACGCTGCCCACGCTCGCGACCCGCACGCGGGTGGTGCTGGTGTCGCATCGGGTCGAGACCCTGCGCAGCAGCAACACCGCGAGGCTGGTGGCGACGATGCTCCCGCGGGCGACGGTGATCCGCCGCGGCGACGAGGAGCGCCCGGTGATCCCCACGGGGCGACGGCTGGTGCTCTTTCCCTTCGAGCACGCGCGGCCCCTGTGCGCGGAGGACGCGGGCGATGACCTCACGCTGGTGGTGCCCGACGGGACGTGGTCCCAGGCCCGGCGCATCGCGCGTCGGGACGCGCTCGCACGCGAGGCCCCCGCGGTGACGATCCCCTTGCGCGAGAGCGCGTACGGACTGCGTCGCAACCCCCGCCCAGGCGCCCTGTGCACCCTGGAGGCCGTGGCCGAAGCGCTCCGGGTGCTCGAGGGAGACACCGTCGCCGACGCCCTCCTCGCGGCCTTCACCCGCTGGCGCGACGCCACCCTGGAGCTCCGCGAGGGCGCGTGAGCCGTGGGTGACTACCGACGGTCCTCGGCGTAGACGCGAAGCGCGTGGCGACCTGCGGGGGTGGCGCGCAGGGCGTCAACCAGGGGGCGCATCCCCGACGGCGCCTCGGCGTACGAGAACAACCACGCGGCGTAGCCATCGGGCAGGAGCACCGGCCCGGCGAGGGCGGCGAAGGCCACGTCGGCCGCGGTGAGTCGGTCCCCCGTGAGGTAGCGTCGACCGTCACCGAGGGCCGCGGAGACCTCGTCGAAGAGCGCGCGGAGCTTCGCCTCGGAGCGCGCAACGCCCGTGTCGGAGACCTTGAGTCCGCGGCGCAGCAGGGCCGCGGCGAAGGGGTACACGACGCGCAACGCCGTGTGCTCCCACGCGGGGACGTTCTTGCGGAGCTGCGCGGTGGTGAACGCACGCTCGGGGAGGATCTTTCCGTAGCCCCAGCGGCGCGCGTGGGGGCCGAGCTCGTCGTCGAAGCGGTCCTCCCAGCGCGAGACCTCGGCGCGCAGGGCAGGGTCGTCGGGGAAGAGCCGTCGCGAGGGTTCCATGCGGGCGTCGGCCCACGCGAGGATCTGCGTCGAGTCGGGGATGACCCCCTCGTCGGTCACGAGCACGGGCACCTGTCGCACGCCCCCCGCGCGGCGCACGGCGCGGCCGTGAAAGACCGGGAGGTGACCCTCTTCGGTGTAGCGCACCCCCGCGCGGTCCAGGGCCCAGCGCGCCTTCTCGCAGAAGTGACTGAAGGGGATGGTGATCAGCCGCGGGTCCATCACGGCCGCGTCGCACGTTCTCGCGAGGGGCGCAACGCTGGTCACCAGCGCACGGTGACGCTCCCGCCGCGCAGCCCCGCGCTCACCGTCACCCGCTCCGTCGACCGACCGCCCAGCGCGTACCACAGCAGCCCCGAGGTGATCGCCACGCCCCCCGCGGCGAACGCGCCGATGGACAGCCCCTGATAGAGGTTCGCGCGGTCGCGGTCCTCGCCCGCGAGGCGCAGCGAGTCCGCGTCGGCGCAGGCCGGCGCGCCGTCGACGAAGGGGCACCGCGCGTTGAGGTCATCGTTCGCCCCCGAACGAAGCACCCAGAGCACCGCGCCCGCGGCCACCAGCGCGCCCCCCGTCCCCACCAACGCCCACGGCGCCGCGCCCGGACCCGACGACCCTCGCGCCACCGCCGCAGGCGCCTCTCGCGGCACGCTCGCCGCTGCGGTCGTCGTCGCCACCGCGCGCCCCTCGCGCAGCGCGCGCAGCGCGTCGGCGAAGTCTCCGCGAGAGGCCTCCACCTCGCCCGCGAGCCGCGCGCCCGCGACCTCGACCACCCGCGCGCCGTTCGCGTTCACCGCCACCACCCGCGTCGCGTCGAGGGCCGCGCCCAGGGCCGCGACGTCGGTGAGCAGCAGCGCGTCTTGATCCCGCGCCGACGTGTAGACCAGCGACGCGCGATCCCCGAGCTGCAGCCGCGCGTCGAGGGCGGGATCAATCACCACCGCGCTCGTCTCCCCCGCGCGCACCACCACCTCGCGCACCCGCGATGGACCCTCGCACGTCGCCCACACCCGGTGCGTGCCCGCGGCGATGACCCGCGCGGGCTCTCGCGCCGTGCCGGGCATCGCCGCCCCGTCGACGGTGACCCCGCAGCCCTCGCGCGGCAGGCGCACCACGAGACGCCCATCGCCCCGCGCGGGCTCCGCGCCCCGCAGGCGCGTGACCAGCGCGAGCACCGGCGGCGGGAAATCACTCGCGGGCGGCACCCACCCGGCGTCGAGCCGCAGGCCGCGCCGCGCCCACGCCTCGGCGTCGTCGTTGTGCCGGGCCTCGAGGTCGATGCGCGCGAGCATCCCCAGCGCACGGAGGTAGGCCGCGCGGTTGTCGTCGCGCAGCGCGAGCGCATCACCCGCGGCCTCCATCGCCGTCACCGCGTCGCTCAGCCGCCGCCGCGAGGCCCGCGGGCCGCTGCGAAAATACGCGTCCCACCCCGCAGAAATCTCCGCGCGCGACCCCGCCAGCGCGTCTTCGCGCGGCGCGAAGCGGCCGAAGCGCGCGAGCAGCGCGTCACGCAACGCCGTGGCCCCCAACGCGTCGGCGCCCACCGCGGCCGTCGCGCGCTCCAGCGTCGCGCCCGCCGCGCCCTCCGTGACCCCATAGGCGATCACCGGCACCGGGTCTGCCCCCGCAACCCCCGTCACCCCGGCGACGCACGCGCCCCAAAGCACGAACCTGCGCATCATCGCCGCGAGTATGGGCGATCCCGCGCCGCCCGAGAAGCCCGATTTCGCCGCACGCCGGACGCGCCGCGTCACGATCCTGCGCGCCTTGACCCCTTCGCGGGCGCGAAGCTAGCTTCCGCGCCCTCCGCGGCGACGCGGGGTCTGCGCACAGGGAGAGACCATGGATTTGATCGCGGCGATGGGCAGCTACGGCTATGGCGAAGTGCATGTTCGGGTCGACGCCGCGACGGGGCTCCGCGCCATCGTCGCGATCCACAGCACGAAGCTCGGTCCGGCCCTCGGCGGCTGTCGCTTCATCCACTACGAGGAGGAGGGCGCGGCGCTCACCGACGCGCTGCGACTCGCCCGCGGGATGACCAGCAAGGCGGCCCTCGCGGGGCTCGACCTCGGCGGCGGCAAGAGCGTGATCATCAAGCCACGCGGAGAGTTCGACCGCGTGGCGCTCTTTCGAGCGTTCGGTGATTTTATCGACAACCTCGGCGGGCGCTACGTCACCGCCGAAGACTCGGGCACCTCCATCGCCGACATGGAGAGCATCCGGCAGCGCACGCGGCACGTCACGGGCATCGACCCCCGCAACGGCGGCTCGGGCGACCCCTCGCCCTTCACCGCCCTCGGCGTGCGGCGGGGCATCGAGGCCGCCGTCGCGCACCGGCTCAAGCGCAACGAGCTCACCGGGGTGAAGGTCGCGGTGCAGGGCGTCGGGCACGTGGGCTACCACCTCTGCCGCGAGCTGCACGCGTCGGGCGCGTCGCTCACGGTGTGCGACGTGGAGCCCGCCCGGGCCGAGCGCGCCAAGATGGAGTTCGGCGCGCGGGTGGTGAGCAACGACGAGATCTTCGACGTCGAGGCCGACGTGTTCGCGCCCTGCGCCCTCGGCGCGGTGCTCGACGACAAGAACATCCCGCGGCTGCGCGTGGGCATCGTGGCCGGCGCGGCCAACAACCAGCTCGCCGAGCCCCGCCACGGCGACGCGCTGCGCGCCCGGGGCATCGCCTACGCGCCCGACTACGCGATCAACGCGGGCGGGCTGATCAACGTCGCGCTCGAGGTCAAGGGCTATGACCCCCACGAGGCGCGCAAGCGCACCCTGAAGATCTACGACACCATCGCCGAGGTGCTCCGCCGGGCCGACGCCGAGGGGCAGACGCCCGAGAGCGTGGCCGATCGCATGGTCGCCGAGCGCCTCACGCGCACCGCGCGCTGATACTTTCCTGACGGACGCGACGGTCCTTCGGGTAGATTCGTTGGCGCGTGTCCGACCCCCCCACGAAGAACAGTGACTCCGCGGCGCCCAAGAGCGCGCTGCGCTGGTCCACACGGCCGCCGGTGAGCGACGCCGCGGCGCCGGGCGCGGTGAGCGCGGCGTCTCCCCCGCGCACCAACGCCCTCGACGTGCTCCTGCGCTGGACCGAGGACCTCGACGACGAGCGCGCGGTGACCCTCTGGGCGGGTCTGTCCGCGGTCGAAGACCCGGCCGCGCGCGAGGCCGCGCTGCTGCGCTGGGTCGACTGGGCGGGCGTGACCTTTCCCCTGGGGCTCAAGCTCCGCGACCTGGTCACCGCGGTGTCACGGCTCACCGAAGAGCTCGAGCGCACCGCGCAAGACGCCGAGCGGGTGTACACCCACGACCCCTCCGACCTGCTGCCCATGACCCGCGCGCTGCTGGGATGGATGCGCGCGAGAGAGACCCAGCCCGGGGTGGTCCTGGGCGCGGCGAAGGCCATCGTGCTCGCGCGAGACGTGCTGCGCCACGCGCCGTGGACCGCGTCGAGCCCGTCCCCCGCGGGGCATCAGCGCGAGAGCTTCGAGGTCATCCCCGCCGCGCCGGGGCGCGAGCGGATGTCGTCGCGCGAGGTCGCCGCGGCGCTGCGCGACGCCCGGGGCGGTGACCCCCTCGCGGGCGCGCAGGCGATGTTGTTCTCCGCCCTGCGGCGGCGCATGGAGCGCGCGCAGGTGGCCGAGTCGGCCGAGCTGTTGCTCATCCTCCTGCGGGCGGAGGCGGGCGCCGAGGTGCCCCACTGGATCTCCATCGCGCTCGACTTCGTGCTGCTCGACGCCGACCTGCGCGGGGAGTTCCCGCTGGCCCTGGGGCGCATCGCCGTGGCCGCGCCGACGCTGTGGTCGGAGCTCATTCTTGACCACGCCTCGCCCCGCGCGGCCCTGCGCGCGATGCGCCTGGTCACCGCGCTGAGCCGTCACCCCGAGGAGTTCCCGCAGCTCTCGGAGCACGCCCTCGACGCCCTCGAGCGCTCCCTGCTCCGCGCCCTGGAGAACCCCCGGTGGACCATCTGGGCCCGCGCCGCCCGCGCCTTCGGGCGCCTCTGCGCGGTCGAGCGCCTGGGCCTGCGACTCCTCGCCGTCTTCGACGAGCTCGACAGCGCCAACGTGCTGCGCCGCAGGGCCTTCGCCGCGCTCGGGAACCTCTCCGCGCAGGCCCCCGCAGCGCTGCGGGCGCGGCGCGACGCGGTGCTCCGCCCGCTGCTCGCGGCGCCTGAAGAAGAAGACCCCTTCAACCCCGCCGAGGCCACCACCGTGGCGGCCCTCGCGGTGGGCCTGCCCGACGCGGTCGAGGGCGACCACGACGACGCGTGGGTGCAGCGGGCCACGGCCTTCGCGTCGCGGGGCGGCCCCGAGGCGTGGATGGTGCTCAGCCGCGCCGCCCTGGAGGTCCGCGCGCGCTTCCCCGCGCAGGCCGCGAACGTCGCGCGGGTGGCCTCCGCGGCCCGGGCGCGCGCCGAGGCGTGGACCGGCGGCGGCGTCGAGGCCGAGCGCGCCGAGCGGGCCGTGGCCCTCGCCGCGCGGGTGATGTCCGCCGAGGAGCTCCGCGCGCCGGCCACGCTCCTCGCCGACCTCGCGACGGTCATCGGGCAGGTGCCCGCGGGCGGCGTCGCGCGGGCCCACGTCGACGGGTTCTCGTCCGAGATCGACGTGCTCGTGGGCAACTCCGCCCGGGCCATCTCGCAAGACAACCCCCGCACCGCCGCGCGCGCGTGCATGCTCCTCGAAGAGATCGTGGACCTCCTGGTCGACGGCGACCTCGAGGTGGCCGCGCACCGCATCGCCGACGGCGGCCCCCGCGCCGCGGCGCTCTCGATGATCGACGCGCTGCGCCTGCGGCTCCTGAAGATGATGTGGGCCGGGCTGCGGCGCCCCACCCCCGCGACCTTCGCGTGGCGGCGGTGGCTCGTGCGCACCGCGGCGGTGCTCCCGCGGGTGGCGCCCACGAACCGCCGCACCGCGGCCGAGACCGTGCGCGACCAGGTCTTCGAGACCCTCGAGCGCCTCTCCGAGGACCCGCTGCTCACCCAGGCCCCCGTGCAGCGCTACGTCGCCGGGGCCATCGGCGAGCTCTCCCTCGCGCTGCGCCCCTCCCTCGGCGCCAACGCCGCGGTGCACGTGCTCGTGTGGATGTGCGCGCGCGGCTCCCTCTCCGAGCGGCACCTCCGCATGCGGCGGTGGTTCGGCGAGGAGATCCCCGAGGCGCCCGCCGATCAGCTCTTCGCCCTCGTCGAGAACTCGTCTCGCGCGGGGCGCGACATCTCCCGCGACCTGATGATCCTCGCGGGGCTGATGGAGGGCGGCGCGTGTCGGCTCACCCGGCTCACCCGCGACCTCGCCACCGAGTGCGCCGCGGTGCTCCAGCGCCGCCCGGAGATCCACTGGAGCGGCCTCGCGCGCTTCGACCTCACCGAGCTCGCGACCCTCGCTGACACCCTGCGCCGCTGCCTCGACGACGCCACCTTCGCGCTCACCGCCGACGCCGCGCGCCCGGGCCCCGCGCCCGCGAAGCGCGAGTCGCTCACCGACCGCGCGCAGGGGCTCAACCGCCTGCTCACCGCCACCTCCCTGAAGTTCGTCGACGCCGCGCGCCGCGCCGAGGTGGTGGAGCACTACCTCGGCGAGCTCTCGACCCTCTGCGAGGCCATCGCGTCGTCGTGCGGCCCGCTGCTCGCGCCGGGCGTGCGCGGGCTGCTCGCGAAGTCCCTCGTGACCGTGCGCGCCATGGCCAACGAGGCCGTGCGCGAGGGCGAGAACGACGTGCGCTACATCGGCCGCCTGCGGGTGCAGGGGGAGCTCTCCAGCAGCCACGAGGGCGGCATGGCGACGACCTACCTCGCCGAGGGCCCCGCGCCGGGCAAGCGCGTGGTGGTGAAGCTGCTGCCGTGGGAGCGCTTTCGCGGGCGCACGGCCGAGACCGCGCGGGCGCTCTTCGAGGGCGAGATGCAGCGCCTCGCGCAGATCGTTCACCCCAACATCGTGAGCATCGTCGACGCGGGCTTCGTCGACGAGGGCGCGTTCATCGCCGTGGAGTACATCCCCGGCGCCTCGCTCGAGACCCTGCTGCGCAAGGTCGGCGCGGTGCGGGTCGAGCACATCGGCGCGGTGATCCTCGACGCCGCGCGGGCGCTGGCCTACCTCCACGGCCGCGGGGTGATGCACCGCGACGTGAAGCCCGCCAACGTGCTCATGCAGGCCGACCTCGCGCCGGGCACCGAGGTCACCGCCGAGACCCTGCCGACGCTGGAGGTGGTGCGCGGGGTGCTGATTGATTTCGGCATCGCCACTGAGGTGCACCGCGCGGGCCCGCACGAGGGCGTCACGGGCACGCCGGGCTACATCGCCCCCGAGGTCGCGCGGGGCCTCGACACCGTGGGACCGGGCGTGGACGTGTACTCCCTCGCGGTGGTGATCTTCGAGATGCTCACCGGCGCGAACCCCTACCTGGAGAACCAGACCGAGCTCAACGCCGTGCTCGTCGCGCACGCCACCGAGTCGCCGCCGTGGGAGCGCCTGCCGCAGATCCCGCGGCGCGACGAGCTCATCGAGCTGCTGAAGGACGCCACGCGCCTCGACCCCCGGCAGCGCATCACGATGAAGCAGTTCATCCCGCGCTGGGCGGCCTTTCTGCGCAACTGAGCGCCCCGCGGTGCGGTGTGCATCGCGCGGGACCCATCTCCGAACCACGCGAGTTCTCGATGGGAACTCGCGAGACACGGCCCCCTTCCCCGGCCCTTCCCCCGCCTCGGGGGAAGGGTGGAGAACCCCTGGCGGAGCGATGGTCCATGCGAAGGAGAGGCGGGAGGTGAGACGCGAAACGGTCTGCAATCCCAGCGTTTCGAGACGCCTGGACCATTCCTGAGATCGCGGCTCTCCACCCTTCCCCCGAAGCGGGGGAAGGGACGGGGAAGGGGGCCACGCGCCGCGATTTCAACAGAAGAACAAGCGCATTTCAGAGATGTGTCCCGAGGTGAACCGCCTCGGGGGAAGGGTGGCGAACCGCTGGCGGAGAGATGGCCCACGCGCGTGAGAGACATGCGATGTGAGGCGGAACACGTTGCACCCCAAGCGTTCGGAGACGACTGGACCATTCCTGAAGCAGCGGCTCTCCACCCTTCCCCCGAAGCGGGGGAAGGGACGGGGAAGGGGGCCACGCGCCGCGATTTCAACAGAAATGCAGGGTCGATTCGGTGATGGGTCCCGCGGTGAACCCGAGGCGACGGAAGGGCGCGGTCGCGCCGAGAGGGCGAAGCGTGCGCGAAATCGCAGGCGGCTCACCGCCCCGCGCGATTTCTGTCACGCCGGCTCCCCGACGGCGCGTCGACGCGGCATGAACACCCCGATGCTCCCCTCGCGCGCGCCCCACGCCCTCGTGGTGGGCGGCGGCTACGCCGGCGTGCTCGCCGCCAACCGCCTCGCCCACCGCCTCCCCGCGGGCCACGCCCTCACCCTGCTCACCGAGGGCGACGCGCTGCTCGACCGCGTGCGCCTGCACGAGACCCTCGCGCGCGGACGCACCGCCCGCATCCCCCTCGCGCGCCTGCTCCACCCCCGCGTACGGGTGACCCTCGGTCGCGCCCGATCCATCGACCGCGCGCGGCGTGCGGTGGTCACCGCCGACGGCGCCATCCCCTTCGACGCGCTGCTGCTCGCCGTGGGCAGCGCGCCCTCGTCCCCCATCCCGGGCGTCGCCGCGCACGCGCATGGCCTGCGCGACGAGGACCGTGCGCACGCGACCTTTCGCCGCCTCGGCGCGCTCCCCGCGGGGTCGCCCGTGGTGGTGCTCGGCGGGTCGCTCACCGCGCTGGAGACCGCGGCGGAAATCGCCGAGGCGCACCCCACGCTCACAGTCACCCTCGCCGCCCGGGACTTCGCCCCCACGCTCTCGGCGCCAGGCGCCGACGCCGCGCGGCGCATTCTCGATGCCCTCGGGGTGATCGTTCGTGCCCCTACGACCTGCGCCGAGGTCACGGCCCAGGGTGTGCGTCTCGACGACGGCGCGACGCTCCCCGCGGCGCTCGCGGTGTGGGCCGGGGGCTTCGACCCCGCGGGCCCGTCGGTGCCCGGGGAGTTCTCCCTCGACGCGCGCGGTCGCATTCGCGTGCGCGACGACCTCTCGGCCCTCGACGCCGAGGGGATCTTCGTCGCGGGTGACGCCGCCGCGCCCACCGCCGCGCTGCCCTTTCACCGCATGGGCTGCGCGAGCGCCATGCCCATGGGCGCCACCGCGGCCGACAACCTCGCGGCGTGGCTGCAGGGGCGCCCCACCGCCCCGCACCGCTTCGCGTTCTGGATGCAGTGCGTGAGCCTCGGGCGACGCGCCGCGGTGGTGCAGTCGGTGACCCCCGACGACCGCCCCACGGCGCGCGTGCTCACGGGGCGCGCGGCCGTGCTGGTGAAGGAGTCGGTGTGCCGCTTCGTCATCGGGATGCTCCGCGCCGAGCGCACCCTGGGCGGCGCGTACCGCTGGCCGAAGGGCGCGGCGTGATGGACGCGGCGGTCTTCGCCCGCGAGCGCGCGTACCTCGTGCGCGTGGCGTACCGCCTCACGGGGAGCGTCGCCGCGGCGGAGGACTGCGTGCAGGAGGCCTGGCTCCGCGCCCACGCGCGCGACGACGTGGAGACCCCGCGGGCCTTTCTCACCACCGTGGTGACCCGCGTGGCGCTCGACGCGATGCGCGCAGAGCGGCGGCGGCGACGAGACTACGACGGTCCGTGGTTGCCCGAGCCGTTGCGCACCGAGGAGGAGGTGCCCGACCGCCACGACTCGCTCTCCCTGGCCTTTCTGGTGCTGCTCGAGTCGCTACGGCCGCGGGAGCGCGCGGTGTTCGTGCTCCACGAGGTGCTCGACGTGCCCATGCCCGAGGTCGCGAAGGCCGTGGACCGCCGCGAGGACGCGTGCCGACAGCTCCTGCGCCGCGCGCGCGCCACGCTGGCCGCGCGAGAGGGACGGGCGGTGATCCCCTCGACGGTGACGCGCGACACCGCGAGCCGGCTCTTTCTCGCCCTCGCCACG
This sequence comes from Polyangiales bacterium, assembly GCA_044376155.1. Classification (GTDB taxonomy): domain Bacteria; phylum Myxococcota_A; class Polyangia; order Polyangiales; genus JAWKRB01. Next base: position 450 of record JBILLI010000155.1, on the reverse strand, counting down.
GGGGACCTCGACGCCCTCTGCGCCCTGCTCACCGACGACGTGCAGGCCATCACCGACCACGGCGGCCGCGCCTCGGCCGCGCGTCGACCCGTGCGCGGTCGCGACGCCGTGTCGCGCCTCTTGCACGGGCTCGCGCAGAAGGGCCTGCGCGCGGGGCTCACGGCCTCGCTGCACACGGTGAACGGCGCCCTCTCCCTGCTCGTGCGCGAGGGCGACCGGGTGACCTCCGTGCTCACCCCCGTGGTCACCGCCGAGGGCGTGCGCGCCGTGTGGATCGTGCGCAACCCCGACAAGCTCGCGCGGCTCTAGTGTCGCGAGTCACGAGCCAGGTCCGGAATGCGAGCGGATCCGCGGCGCGCAGCGACGTTGCTCCTCCCTTGCGTGGCCCAGCCACGCGGCGGTCGTCACGCCTTGCTGCGCTTGCGGCTCCTTCGCATCCGGCCCTTTCTT
>JBILLI010000812.1:0-3458 GCA_044376155.1 Polyangiales bacterium | reverse complement strand
GCGGCCGATGAAGTCTCCCTTGTCGAGACGCACCGTCCAACCAAGGGCCGACTCCAGGGGGTTCGTGGTCTCGTCGATGTCGTTGCCGTAGAGGGCCATCTTGCACTCCAGGCGCAGGGTGTTGCGCGCGCCCAGGCCCGCGGGCTTGAGGCCGTGCGCCGCGCCCAGACCCATGAGCCCGTTCCACACCCGCAGCGCGTCGGCGGGCGGGAGAAAGATCTCCACCCCGTCTTCGCCCGTGTAGCCCGTGCGCGAGAAGGTCCCAGGGACGTTGAAGATCGTCGCGTCGGTGAAGTGAAAGGCCGGGAGTTCTGCCACCCGCGCGTCGACCCCGGCCTCGGCCAGGATGGTCATCGCCTTGGGACCCTGCAGCGCGATGAGGGCCGTGTCATCCGAGATGTCGCGCACCGTCGCGCCCGTCACCTCGCGGGTGAAGTGCCCCACGATCTTCTCGCGGTTCGACGCGTTGCAGACCACCAGCACCCGATGGGCCGAGACGCGGTAGACGATGAGGTCGTCGAGGGTGGTCCCCTGCGCGTTGAGGCACTGGGTGTAGCGACACTGGCCGTCTTGAAGGCCCCGCACGTCGTTGGTCACCAAACGGTCGACCTGCGCGATGGCCGCGGCGCCCTCGATGGTGAGCTCCCCCATGTGCGAGACATCGAAGAGACCCGCCGCCGTGCGCACCGCGGTGTGCTCGTCGACGATGCCGGTGTACTGCACCGGCAGGCTGTATCCCGTGAAGGGAATCATCCGGCCCTTGAGGGCCACGTGGGCGTCGTAGAGGGGGGTCTTCTTCAGCTCCGGGGTGCTCATGAGCCGAGTCGTATAGCCCAAAGCGACCTCGCTGTGGTGTAGCCTCGGGGCGTGCGCGCGCTCCTCGCCACCGCCCTGCTCCTCGGATGTGGCGGCACCGTCGCCCCCGCCGCGCCCGTCGACGCGGGCATCGATGTCGCCGAGGTCTTCACCCTCCCGCCGCTGCCCGAGGAGCCCGACGCCGCGGTCCCGCGCCCCGACGTCGTTGATGTCGTCACGGTCACCGACGCCCCCGATGTCGCGAGTGATGTGCCAGCGCCGCCGCCCGCGCGACTCCCCATCGTGCTGGTCCACGGCTTCGCGGGCTTTCAAGACATCGGCCCGATCGGGTACTTCTTTCGCGTCGCCCCCATGCTCCGCGCGCAGGGCCGACGGGTCTACGAGGCCGTGCTCCCGCCCTTCGGCAACTCTCCCCAGCGCGTGCCCGCGCTGCGCACCGCGGTCGACGACGCCCTGCGCGACAGCGGATCTCCCCGGGTGCTGATCATCGCCCACTCCCAGGGCGGTCTCGACGCGCGTTACCTCGTCTCCACCCTCGGGTACGGCGACCGCGTCGCGGCCATCGCCACGATCTCCACCCCCCACCGCGGGACGGCCGTGGCCGACCTCTTTGACAGCGCGATCCCGGGAGTGGCGGATGGGGTGGTGAACGCCTTCGCGACCCTCCTCGGCGTCGCCTACAACGAAGCCCGCAGCCGCGCCGACCTGCGCGCCGCGCTGCAGGGCATGCGCACCAGCGCGCTGACCCGCTTCAATGAAGAGAACCCCGATGACCCCCGGGTGCGGTACTACTCCTGGGCGGGGCGCAGCAACCGCCGCGACGGCCGCGGGGTGTGTGATGACGGCGAGCTGCGCGATGACCCCGCGCGCGTCGACAACACCACGATCTTTCTCGCGGGCATCGCCCTCGTGATCGAAGGGCTCAACGCCCGCGACAACGTGAACGACGGCATGGTCACCGTGCGCAGCGCGAAGTGGGGGCGCTTCATGGGCTGCGTGCCCGCCGACCACTTCGACGAGGTCGGACAGATCGCCCAGACCATGCCCGTGCGCGAGAGCGGCTTCGACCACCTCGCGTTCTATCGCAGCATCGTGGCCACCCTGGAGCGCGACGCTTTCTAGGTGCTACCTTCGCGGCCCTCATGTCGACGCCCCGAAGCTGGAAGCTCGAAGGTTACGCCCCCGACGCCAAGACCGCCCTCTCGGGCGCGCAGAGCCTCGCCGATGAGCGCGGGCACGCCGAGGTCGAGAGCCTCCACCTGCTCTATCGACTGCTCGACCGCGACCCCCTGACGCAAAAGGCCTTCGAGGGCGCCGGGGTCGATCCCGGGGACCTGCTCGTGGAGTGCGAGGCCGTCATGCGGCGCATCCAGCAGGTGCCCAACGCGGTGGCCTACCTCTCGCCCAGGATGCTCGGGCTCACCACCCGCGCCGAGAGCGAGGCCGCGCGTGATGGCGGACAGGTGCGCGTGCGACACCTCCTGCTCGCCCTCGCCGCCGAGGTCACGGGATTCGCCGGGGCCGTGTTGCGGGTGATGGACGTCGATGTCGAGAAGGTCCGCGCGGCGCTGAAGGCGTTGCCCGACAGCGCGATCCCCGCCGAGGTGCAGGCGTCGCAGGGCGCGGTGGCCTCGTCGGGCGGAGGCGGGAGCAGCAACGCCGCGGGCGACGCCAACGTGCTCGCGCGCTTCACCCGCGACCTCATCGAAGAAGCCAGCAAGGACCGCTTTGATCCCATCGTGGGGAGAGACGGCGAGCTGCGGCGGCTGCTCCAGGTCATCGCGCGGCGGCAGAAGAACAATCCCCTGCTGGTGGGTGAAGCGGGCGTGGGCAAGCGCGCCATTGTCTATGCCCTCGCGTCGCGCCTCGCGCAGGGCGACGTGCCCGCGCCCCTGAAGAAGAAGCGCTTGATGCAGCTCGACCTCGGGCAGCTCGTGGCCGGGGCCAAGCTCCGCGGCGAGATGGAGGAGCGCCTGCGCGCGATCTTCAACGCCGCGAAGGACGCCGACGGGGACGTGATCCTGTTCATTGATGAGATCCACAGTCTGTTCGCGAACAGCGCGAGCGGCAGCGGACCCGCGGACCTGCTCAAGACCGCCCTGGGACGCGGCGAGGTGCAGGTGCTCGGCACCACCACCCCCGCGGAGTACAAAAAGAACATCGAGAAGGACTCGGCCCTCTCGCGCCTCTTCGCCGCCCTTCCCGTCGAGGCCCCCGACGAGGAGCAGGCCATCGCCATGTGCCGCGGCATCGTCGAGCGCTACGAGGTGCACCACGGCGTGCGCATCACCGACCCCGCGGTGGTCGCCGCGGTGAAGCTCAGCAAGCGCTACCTCTCGGGCCGCGAGCTCCCCGACAAGGCCATCGACCTCATGGACGAGGCCGCCGCGCAGTGCCGCCTCGCCCTCGACGCGGGCCCCTCCGAGCTCGACTCCCTCGCGCGCCAGCTCTCGGCCCTCGAGGCCCAGCACCGCTCCCTCGTGGACGAAGAAGACGCCGCCAGCGTGGAGGTCCGCGGGGTGGTGGAGAAGAGCCTGGTCGAGGTGCGCACGCGCTACGAGGCCCTCAAGCCCCGATGGGAGCGGCAGCGCACCGTCATCGGCGCGTTTCGCGCGGCGCGGGCGAGGATTCTTGAGCTGCGC